>DASXJO010000230.1:0-1595 GCA_036497385.1 Candidatus Angelobacter sp.
TGACATGCGATCCGCGGATGAAGCGTTTGAATACCTGACATTGCTAAAAGAGATCATCCTGTACACGGGCGTGAGCGATTGCAACATGGAAGAAGGGTCGCTACGCTGCGATGCCAATGTGAGCGTGCGCCCTCGCGGCCAGAAAAAATTCGGCACCAAGGCCGAAATTAAGAACGTAAATTCCTTCCGCTTCATTCGGGACGCCATTGAATACGAGATTGACCGGCAGATTGAAGCGATTGAGGCGGGTGAGCGCATTCAGCAGGAAACGCGCCTCTACAATGCCCAGGAAGGCCGGACATACAGCATGCGCTCCAAAGAGCAGGCGCATGACTATCGTTATTTTCCCGAGCCTGACCTGCCGCCGTTGATAGTGGACGCGCGCTGGCAGGAGTCGATCCGCAGGACCTTGCCGGAACTGCCGGAAGCACGTCGCAAGCGGATGGTGGCCGACTATGGCATTACCGACTACGACGCGCGTGTGCTGACCGTCACCAAATCACTGGCAGACCAGTTTGAAGAAGCGGCCAAGGCGGCAAAGAATCCCAAGCGCGTGGCCAACCTGGTGCAGGGCGAACTCTTGGGACGGCTGAAAGCGGCAAACATGGAGATTGAACAATCTCCCATCTCCATGAAAGGGGTGGCCATGTCCGCCGATCTGGCGGAGTCGGGCGCGATCTCCAGCAAGATTCTCAAGGATCTTTACGAGAAAGCATTCGCCAGCCGCGAAGATTTCCCAGCGGTCTATGAGCGAGAAAAACCGCAGCAAATCACTGATACCTCGGCTATCGAAAAAATTATCGACGAGGTGATCGCGGCGAATCCCAAACAGGTAGAGCAATATCGCGCCGGCAAGACAACGATCATTGGATTCTTTGTTGGGCAAGTGATGAAGCTGTCCAAGGGGCAGGCCAAGCCGGAGTTGGTGAATGAGATGTTGAGGAAGAGACTGGGTTGAACTGAACTCTTTTCTGAAATCCCGAGTGCAGCGAGGGATCCCTACCGCAGCAAACAACTTAGCCGCGAATAACGCGAACGAACACGAATCAGGGTCATTCGCAATCCGCAGGTCCACCGTGCCGCCTTTAACCCTCTCATAACCTTCTCAGCCTATAGGGATCCCTCGCTACGGAAAAAGCTACTTACTTAAATGCCCATGCGCATTCTTTGGTCCGCTGGGTTTGTTCTTGAGGCTGTCATACAGGATTTCAATGAACATATCAGTCTTGATAAAGCTCTGCCCCCATGAATCCCATTTAGCCAGGACCTTTTCCTGCTTGAGCTGATCGAGAGTTTTGCCTTTTTTGATGCCCGCTTCCACCGCGGCTGAAGTTTCTCTCAGCACTGCAATAAATTTGCGCAGATCGTCTTTGGTTCCAAGCGGGCCGTGCCCGGGGATAATTTTTACGTCGTCGGGGACTTCGGCCAGGACTTTCTCGTCGCCGGCAATCATCCCCTGCACGCTGCCGCCGCTATCGATGTCTATAAAAGGGAACATGCCGCCATTGAAAAAATCATCGCCCATATGGACCACATTGGATTGCTTGAAGAAAATCACGCTGTCGCCGTCGGTGTGGCCGTTGGGAAAATGAATG
>DASXJO010000231.1:0-4461 GCA_036497385.1 Candidatus Angelobacter sp.
GCAACCGGGAGCCTGTTCGCGGACTTGGCGGATGGTATCGGCAAAAATCTTTGCGCCGCCCATGTTGTCGTCATCGCGATTCACGCTGGTCACCACGGCGTGCTTCAATCCCAGGGTAGCCACGGCTTCGGCCACTCTGCGAGGCTCGTCCCAATCCAGCGGCCCGGGCTTGCCTTTGGGGACAGCGCAGAAGCCGCAACGCCTCGTACACAGATTGCCCAGCAGCATGAAAGTTGCGGTCTTGTGATTCCAGCACTCGCCAATGTTGGGGCACTGCGCTGATTCGCACACCGTGTGCAGGTCCAGCGTCCGAGCCAGCTTTTTGAGATTGTGGTAATTGTCGCCCATGGGGGCGCGCGCCTTCAGCCACTCAGGCTTCTTCTGCGGACGCCGCGGCGCAAGATCAATCTGGACGAGTTCTACGGAGCTGGCCATCAGGGTATTTAGATGTGAATCTCTATTGTACGATGCACAGGCTGCTCCGGGCTCCGCAGGGCACTGAGGTAACTTTGAATCGCGCAAAATTGGCTCTAAACTCCAGTTCCGTGGGCGAAAAGATACGCGTGCTAATTCGATGGTTGTCGTCAGTCCACGCTCCGCTGGGTCGCTGGGCGCCGCTGGCTGGGGCCGGCTTGCTTACCAGCACCCGCCTTTTCCATTCCGGCTTTGTGAGAGCTCTGGCATACTCGGCTTCGGCAATTTTTGCCATCCTGATTGCGTCTGACATCGCCCGTTCCTTTATCGATCCCCAGGCATTCCCGGAAGGGAAAAGGAATCCCGCTCCTGTTTCATTTCCCATGCAGGTCGTGCGGTTAGTGCTCTCCGTCACTCTCGGCAGCGTCTACAGCTTCCTAATCTTTGCCGGCATTGGATTGTGGATGCCGCCCATCTTTTGGCCGGTGATTTTTTTGGCGTGCTGCTTTATCGGATGGCGAAATGTAAGCCTATGGTACAGGCAGGGAGAAGAGTTCGAGGAAGCGCTGGCGGAAGCTGGAGAAAATCCTGACACCCCAATTGCCTACCATCAAGCGCACTAGCAGCCGAGGTTATAGCGTGTGCAGGTACGCGATCACTTCCTGCAGCTCCGGCTCATCAAGCTGATTTCCAAACGGCGGCATCATCCCTCGGCCGCGAACAATGCTTTGCATCACGTGTTCATCATTGGCGGTAAGGCCGCTGGGCAGGTAGGGTTTCTTATACAGCTTTTTCAGCCCTGGTCCCTTGTTCCCGCTGGAGGAATACGCGGGATGACAATTGACACAGTAAATATTGAAGACCTTGCGCCCCCGGGACTGCTCTGCGTTGAGCCCCAATTCAGCATCGGTCATCTTGGCCGGATCTTTGCCGCAACCGGACAGCAGTCCGGCGACTGCCGTCATCAGAAGAATGGACGCTATTCGACTCAAGTGACTATTATGTCTGTAGCGTGGCGTTTTTGAAAAGCCCTGGAGACACACTGCCACAAAGTCCATGCCGGTTGAAATCAAGCGCGCTTATGACAAGCCTTCACTCTCTGATGGCCAGCGTGTGCTGGTGGACCGGCTCTGGCCGCGTGGAATCAAGAAAGAAAAAGCCCGGATCGACCACTGGCTGAAGGAGCTTGCCCCTTCTGACGGCCTGCGCAAATGGTTCCACTCCAACGCGAACTGGATCATCTTCAAGAAGCGCTATTTCAAGGAGCTGAGCACACCCGAAGCTTCAGCCGATCTGGAGAGCCTATACGCGCTTATATCTGAATACGACCGGGTGACGCTGGTCTACGCGTCAAAAGACTCCGAGCGCAATAATGCTGTTGCTCTCAAGGAACTGCTGGACGGGATGAAGAAGCCGCCTTCCAGCAGCGGTCCGGCCAGGGCCATGGCGGTGCCGCGACGCATGGCCAAAAGGCGTCCAAGCTGATGATTTTGCGTCCGCTCGATCCCACGCCTGCCACCAGTACCGAGTTTCTGCCGGCGTGGAGCGTGGTGGAGCAATCCCAACGCCATGTTGCCGATGCTTGCTGGATGATCACGCAACCCTCCCATGCCGCGCTTGCAGGCGAGCTCGCCGCCCGCATGGCAGGGGCCAATTTGCCCAACCTGGATGCTACTGTCATACGCGCCATTGCTCTGCATGACGCAGGCTGGGGCATGCCGGACGCTCAAGCCATCATGCAGAGCCGGTCAATTAGCCAAAGCGCGCCAAAGTCGTTCGTTGCCTGCGGTGTTGGAGTGTTTGTGAATGCGTGGGAGAAATCGATTGATGTGACGGCTTCCGCCAGCGCAACCGGCGGCTACATTGTGAGCCGCCACTTTGAGCGGATTGCTAAAGTGAATGGATCCAAACTTCCCCAAGGTGATGGCCAGACCATGGAAGGCTTCCTTTACAACGAAGCAGAAAGACAGAAAAAGCTGGCCACGAACCAGGAGCGCACAGCTGAAGAATTGGAACAGCTCACTGACGTTTTGCAGTTCTGTGATCTGCTCTCACTTTATGTCTGCTGTGGCGCGCGCCAGAATGTTGAGTTCCCGGAATACTTTGGCACAAAAGCGCGGCTCATAGTGGAAGCTGATAGCTATCAACTTGATCCAATACTGATCGAGCCGGGAACAGAGTTCGCCGTGGCAGCGTTGCGCCATCCGGCGACGAAAGAAGCGTCAGGGAAGGAAATTTCGATCAGAATTGGCTAAGTTTCCGAAGTCCCGAGCGTAGCGAGGGATTACTATCAGTTCCATACTTTCAAGTTAAATTAAAATTAAAGTGGCGCCTCGTCGTGACAGTCAAAGAGGATCCGATCCACATCAGTAACTTTGCAATAGGGCTCCCTCACTGCGTTCGGGATGTTATTTCATGCCCCCGTGCTCATGCTCTGGTCCCGGCTTCTCTTTGAGCTGGCGCTCGACCGACCAGATCTCGTCCGGCGTTTTCTCCCACGGATACATATGCACCATCCAGCCAAAGAGGTGAGGCATGAACGTGCCTCCGGCGGCTTCGCAGGCTTCTTCGGTTGAGATGGAACCGTTCAGCCCGAATCTGGCGTCCTTACGCAACGCTTCAACTTCCCGGCCCTTGGGCGGCTTACACATATTCACATGCTGATGCCATTGCGTCATGCTGAGCGGAATACGTTCGTCGAGCTGCTGTTCGCTGAAGCGTACTGGAGCGGTGTACATGGCGCCGATCAGCTTGTAATCGTCTCCATGCTTTTCATATAAAAGCGAAGTTGGCTTTGCCGGATCAAAGCGGAAAGCTTCACCAATAGCATTTTCATAATTGGTAAAGTGATACATCTTCTGCGGGACATTGGGCAGGAAGATCCTGAAGCCTTCGGCCAGCGCCACTTTGTAATCGCGATATTTCTCCAGCGCCGGACGCGCCTGCTCCACAACTTGCTGCGCCTTGGCTGCGTCGCCCGCATGAACTACCCGCAGTTCAGTCATGTGCATGTGTGCGGCCATGTGCTGGTGCTCTTGATGGTTGTGGCCGTGCCCCATGGCTTCAGTGGTGGCATTCAATTCGCTCTGGCCCGCAGGCGTCTGCTGCGCACCGCTATGGTCGTGCTCCTGGGCAAAAAGCAAAAGCGCCGCAAGACTAAGAGCCGCCGAAATCAAATAATTCTTCATCTCAAATTACCTCGCAGTTGCACCAATATCGAGCAAACCCAAAACACACGTAAAAGTTCCATTCGCGCGGCTGAAAAGAGTTTCCAGACTGCTGGGCAGAAAGGCGGCTACCGGAGTAGCGCAGCGTTAAGGAGTATGCACGGGTTCTTCGTGCTCGAACAGCGGCTTCCATGATTCGTCGAGTGAGACCCACTGGTCAAACTCCTGCCAGCTGGATTTCATTTCTGGAACATGGAGCAGGCCGTGACCATCGGAGCAAACCAGCTCGGTTCCCCACCAGTCCAGCAACAGATAGCCGGGCGTTCCCACGGACGCCTCATTGCCCAGCCGTCGCAGGCACAGGCGGCAGCGGCGGCCCTGATCATGCAATGACCATGAAAGTGCTACCATCGCCGTGACCAGGAAAAGCCATGTAGCAAATGGCCCGACAAGCGGATGAACCGATCCTGTGAGGATGATTGACGCGCGTCCTGTAAATTCCAGCGAGCCGACGAAGCACAGCGCCAGCAGCAGCAGGGTTTTCAGTGAGAAGAATCCCCACCAGCGTAGCGTGTTCCGCCAGCTTAATTTGAGCTTGCGCGTTTTGGCCCCACCCAATCGGCTGCTGCCCAGTGCGATTCCGCCGAACAATGACAGCACGGTGAAAAACAAATAAAGCTTTACGCCCTGGCGCGCCCGAGAGACAAATGATTCCAGCTGCGGCTGCGAATATTCGTTCAGCTTGGCGAAGCGCCGAAACTCTTCCTGGGCCTGCGAAAGAGACACATGCGGATCCATGCGCAGGACCGCGCCGGTACGATCAGCAAAATTGTTGGTGGCCGTGCCCCAACTGGGCAGCATCCAGACAGAGACTTCAGGG
>DASXJO010000232.1:0-3238 GCA_036497385.1 Candidatus Angelobacter sp.
TCCAACTGGGCAATCACTTGAAAGCTCGGATGAAAGTCACAACCTATATACTGCATATGGCCTCCTCGTCCCGAGCTCTTGGTCTTAAGCAAATCGAGTTTACTCGAGACGCCCAGGAGGCCGTTGTCGTCATGCAATCAATGGCCGTAAGCGAGCACGCGTATTTTTCAGCATGGGAGTAGGCCAGAGGGACCTTGCGTTTTCATGCCACCTGGTGTCTTCGTAGAAACACAAGGTCCCTCGCTCCTATTCGGACGCTGGTGAAAACGCGTCCTCATTCACGGAGCTCGGGATGACGCCATTGTTATTTAAGGACGTTAGCAGCCCGTCAAACGATATGCGGAGGTATCATGCCTGGAATCACCGAACCCAAAGTTGATGAATACATACTTTCCATTCTTCCGCCGCGCGATTCGATTTTGCAGGAGATGGAAGCGGAGGCCGCCAAGCGCGATATTCCGATTGTGGGACCGGCGGTTGGACGCGTGTTGTTTCAATATGCGCGGCTTATTAATGCGAAAAAAGTTTTTGAGCTGGGCTCGGCAATTGGATACTCCACACTTTGGTTTGCCAGAGCGGTCGGCGAAGATGGAGAAGTGTTTTATACCGACGGCGATCCCAAAAATGCCGACGAGGCCAGCGGATACTTTCGGCGGGCCGGCGTGGCGGAAAGAATTCATGTGGGAGTGGGCGATGCGCTGGAGCAGCTAGCGCAGCGGCAGCGCGAGTTCGACATCATCTTTAACGACGTCGATAAGGAATATTATCCACGCGTGCTGGATCTGGCGCCGAACCATTTGCGCCGGGGTGGCCTCTTCATCACTGATAATGTTTTGTGGTCGGGCCGGGTGACGGAGGAGAATGCGAAAGACAAAGACACCCGCGCGATCAAGGAATTCAATCAGCGCCTGTATGCGACGAAAGATTTTTTTACCACGATTCTGCCGTTGAGAGATGGATTAGCAGTCGCGGTAAAAGCCTGAGCATTTCCCATTACGGACAAGTCAAGGGACCAAACGGCGTCGCGCCGCGCGTCAGGGTCTTGGTGTTGGGATAGCTGAACGCGTTGTTGATGGCCGTGGACGTTGATTTCTGTTCAAACCATTGCAGCAGCGCCTCAGTCTGGGGATGGTAGGTCAAACCAGAGACGTGCACAGGAAAGTTTGGATTGGTAAGCACCTCAACCGGGTCGCCGGTTTCAAGATTGTCCTGGCAGGTGCCGGGTTCGGTGGGGAACTGCCACGCTGGAACCTGGTTGTTGACGAAAGGATCGTTGAGCGACTCAGAGATTTCATGGCTGAGCGCGGTCACGTCCTGGAACCCGGTGAAGACGCCGGGAGAAATCCAACTGGCAAAAGCAAATATCCAGCGTGATTCCTTGGGAACTCCCGAATCGGTAAAAAACGTGTGGAAGCCCAGGGTGCAGCAACTTCCTACGCCGCCCTGATCATTCAGCGAAAACAGGAAAGTGTTTGGGAGTAGCGCGATGTTCAGCGCGTTTGTGGAGAAGCGGCCGGCTTTGATTTCATTCGCCACGATATTAAAAATCTGCTGGTTAAAAAACTGATCCAGAAGAAATACCGCCGTGCGACCATCGGCGGCTTTTTCAGTGAAATAAGTCTGCACCTGCGTTTTGAAGCCATTTACGTCGACGGTGATGAAGCGCGGCACCGTAATGGTAATGCTATGCACCACGGCAGCAGGCTGCAGATTCGTGTGCCAGCCGGCTTTCATCTTGTGAAAAAATTCCGCGCGTTGCACGGCGTCGCCAAACTCGATGCCAGCGCCAGTGGAGTAATTGGCGCGCTGAAAGTTCGGCGAATTCAGGGTGGGCGTTAAGAACGGCGCAACTGAAACATTGGTGAACGTGACCAGATTCGCGTTCTGCAACCTGAGTGAAACGGCCACGATCTTGGCCGGAATAGAGGTTGAACCTCCATCCCAGGGGGCTGTTCCCATCATCGTAAGTTGCCACGTCTTGCCGCGGCTGATGAATGACGCGTTGAAGGTTGGGGTGGAAATAATATTGGCGCGGCCGAAAGGGAGGCCGAATGTTCCGGGCTGAATGTTGGGTGAAGCGGCGGCCCCGTGAACAAGCCCACTCTGCGGATTGACGGCAATCGGGTTAATGCGCTGATACTTGGGCGAGGGCGACTCAGTCGCGGGTAAGTCTTTTACTGTGCCGATGTCCGGCAAGCTCTGGGAAAATGCGCACACGGAAAATAATGCGATTAGGACAATGGGGGCAGCTACGACGCGCTGGGTCACGTACTCTCCTGGGCCGAAAAGCCAACACCTGGTTTCACAACCGGGTTGAGGCGGGTGTTATTTAAATAGATGCAGAAAACCTATATGGGGAGTAGCAGGTTCTGACAAGTGAGCTTAAGGCTTTGAAAACAAGGGTACAGCAGCCCTGAAGGGGGCAAACAGAGTACCTTGTGACATCAGCTTATTCGTGCAGACAGAGCTCGATCAACACTATCCGGCTCTTCCACTTTCCCGTGACATAAAAGGCGAAGCGGCAACGGCCGCCGCTATATCAATAGGCTCCTGATTTTCCGGAAGACTCCTGAAGTGCGTGATGAAGTCAGAAAAGCAAGGGAACAGACCAAGGCGATCCTCCAGCGGCTGGGTAGAACCTTCCGGCGCGGTAATGAACGCGCAGAACTTTTCCAGAGTCCTGGCTTGGGGGTTGAACTGGTCCAACCACAGGAACTGGCCTTGTTCATTGATCTCCAGAAACCACCATTGGCCGTCGTTGTCCACGGCGAAATCAACCGAGCCGAAACAGATGTTTGCCTTCCGGGCAAACTCTAGTATTCCTTTTTCAACATCGGGCGGCGTGGGAACAATTTCCACCTGAACGTTGCCCAGACCTGCATCCTGCCGCCAATCCAGCGCCTTTTTGGGATTATGGAGGGCAAAGGAACAAACCCTGTGGCCCATGATGACCATGCGGATGTCGAATTGTTTTTCTACCCTCTCCTGATAAATTCCGGGAGCGTAGGTGAGGATTTCATCCGAAGGCAGCAGCTCAGGCGTTAGCTTGAATGTTTCTGTCACTGACACGCCGTCTTCATCGTTACGCTGCCAGACATGAGGGCTGAATCCCTTGCCGATGGTCTTGTTGGGATTATGGGCGACGAACTCCCGAATAGGGCCGGGCGCATTGGACAGCAGAGTTTCAGGAACGCGCAAGCCGCAGCCGCGGGCCAGATTCAATTGCACGGCTTTGTTG
>DASXJO010000233.1:0-10488 GCA_036497385.1 Candidatus Angelobacter sp.
GGTGTGCCAGAGGTCTTGTTTTCCAATTGCTGTTCCAGAGTCTGGATCTGTTGTTGTTGCTGGGAAATTTGCTTTTGCTGCTGGCTGATAGCTTCGCGTAACGCTTTCAGCTCGTCTGCAACTGACCCGGTCCCGGCAGAGCCGCTATTCGTTGCGGTTGCCTGGCCCAACGCCAGCCCAGAGGCCAGCACCACGAAACTCATCTTCTGTAACAATCTCATTGAGCTTTTTCTCCTCTGCTTCTTCGTTTATCGGCCCATCAAGGTGATAATTCCGGTCCCGTGATTCTCTCGCAACTCAGGAACCAAATGGTGGCTTGAACTCGCGTGTCAATTTCACACCATAATTGCCGAGTTGTACATACTTATGTACAAGGAAGTGCAACAGCTTCCAGATATAGGACTTCCAAATTTGGAAGAAAACGGGCAGTAAATCTTAAACTTGGTAGATAATACTGTTGCGACGGAAAAAGGGCGGTCCGGAAGTGGGAATTCATCCGAACCGCTATGGAAATGGCTCTTTTTGCGATTATCTTGCAGCGCGCGTCGCGTCCCGGGAACCGGGGATGTCGCTAAATGAGATTGCATTAGCCACGTTCGGGTAGGGCTCTCCGCCTAACTCGACATAAGGAAAAATCAGGTAATTCACGCGATCACCGTGTTGGGCCGGGCTCAGTTGCACGTCGCGTCCCACGCTGAATTGGACACGATTCACGTCATGAGCGCCGAAAAAGTAGTCTTTTTTCTCCTGATGCTTCCAGGCTTCAGAAATGTCGACAGGGAACCAGCCCCGATCGCGCGTATAAAACTCAGCCCAGCAGTGGTAACCGGCAATCTGGCCGGCATTCTGGCCTTCCGGCAACGACAATCCCATTTCAAAGCGCGCAGGGATCTTCTGCGAACGCGCCATGGAGATAAAGACGGAATGGAAATCCGTGCAATTCCCATGTTTGGCGTCACAGGCCCAGAGCGTGTCGCCGCGTCCCCAACCGGTGCCGGTCTTGTCATATCTCATGGTGGAGAAGGTGTAATCGTAGAAAGCACGGCCTTTGTCGAGATCAGACATGCCCGGCTTTACCTGGGCAGCGGCCAGTTCGGCAGGCTTGCCGGTAACCGGTACCAGCTTATCTGCCTGCAGGAAGCGTTGAAGGCTTTTATCCGATGCCGGATGCTTGAGCGAGACCTCTGCCAGATGCTCCAGCCGCACCACATCATATTTAACGGTGAAGTGATACTCGGGCTGAGTGGCCTTGTCCGTATGGGCGTAGAACATCTTGTTGCCGTATTCGGGATCAGTGGTTTCTTTGAGCTTGAGATCGCCGCTCCTGGAAAGCACTTTCACCTGCTGAAATTGATCCGACTGGGCCATGGGGAACCAGACATCAAGCGGTTTGCCCGGATCTGTGATGCGAACGGTGAAAGAGTAATTCAATTCAAAGTGGCGCGACTTCGTTTGGGCAAAGGCGCAAACAGCACACAACAGCAAAATCGAGACAGCAGAAATTCCGCGCAGCATGGAGCAAAGCATGAAAGTCTTCCTTTCGGCTTATCAGGAGAGTGAGAGTAGAAGAACGTCCGACCGGAGGTTTAGCGGACGCGCCGTCAAGTAAAGCCGTGGAAGAAGCGGGACATTTCGAGAGAATTGTACGCTTTGGAATGTCTGATTGGCAAAGGGGTTGCGGCTGAGCCGAAATCATGGTCTGAAAGCCAACAAAACGTATTTGTAGCGAATATGGGTAAAAGATAAGCCGCAGGAGCCTGCGTTTGGATTCAGTCTTGATTCAAGATCGCGACCAAAGCCTTTAATGCAAGGTCCTGCGGCTTCTTTCAAAATACTTCAGTTACTTCAATGGACGGTGACGGTCACCGATGCCGTATGTATCACGGCAAACGTTCCCGCTGCCAGGTCTTCCATAATGATCTGGTGCGTCCCCGTCGCCAGAGTGTACGTCTGGTCGATCGTTGAGCCATTGTTGATGCCCAGCCTCACACCAGTCGTGTTGTCCCATACCTGCATTTGTGCGATCTGAGTGGCGGCCTCCGTGGCGAAACCGGTCACATGCACAGGCCCTGTAATGCTTGCGTTGTTCGCGGGCGCAGTGATGTGCACTCCGTCAGCGAATACGGTTATGGTGACGCTGGATGTGTGGATTACGGCAAACGTCCCGGCAGCCAGATCTTCAACGATGATCTGGTGCGTACCGGCAGCCAGGGTGTAAGTCTGGTCAATCGTCGAGCCGTTGTTGATTCCCAGGCGTACGCCGGTCGTGTTGTCCCAGACCTGCATTTGCGCGATCTGAGTGCCGGGTTCAGTAGCTGAGGCCGTCACTCGAACAGAAGTGCTCTGGTTGGAGTTGTTCGCCGGCGCGGAAATAGTGACGCTTCCGGTCGGCGCGTTTACAGTCAGCAAAACCGCTGTGCTGTGATTAATACTGCCGCTAATTCCGGTGATCGTAATCGTGTACGTAGCTGCGGGAGTTGAAGACAAAGTTGAAATCGTTAGAGTTGACGTAGTGCTGCCGCTAATCGAGGCAGGGCTAAAGGAAGCCGATGCTCCCGTGGGCAAACCACTGGTCCCGAGCGAGACGCTGCCCGTAAACCCGTTGATCGCAGCAGTTGATACTGCATAAGTAGTGCTCCCTCCAGCAGCAACCGTTTGAGTCGTAGGCGTTGCGGAGATGGAAAAATCTGGCGCCGTCACCGTCAAGGTTGCTTGAGCAGTATGGGAGAGCGTCCCACTTGTACCACTGATAATAAGTGAATAATTTCCCGCCGTTACAGATGCAGGCATTGTGATGATTAGGGTTGAAGTCCCCGTGCCTGTAACTGAGGTGGGCGCAAAAGTTGCCGTGGCTCCGGTTGGCAGCCCTCCTACCGTTAAATTCGTGCTGCCGCTGAATCCGCGCAATGCTGTTGTGGAAACAGTGTAAGTAGCGTGTCCACCAGCTGGAACACTCTGAGTACTTGGCGAGGCTCCAATCGCAAAGTCCGAAGCCTGATTGACCGGGTAGAACATGAATGTTCCAAAAATATTATCCTGGAAGACAAGAAATTCTGTTGGACCAGAATAATTTGCCGCGGCGGCAGGGCCGGTGACGGAGAACGAAACCGTATTCCCTGAGGCATGGGTCATGACTTGACTAAATTGATGGGTCCAAGTAAGTGTATCCGATTGTTTGAGATCGAAACTTAGCGACTGCAGGAACAATGATCCTTTCCATTTTTCTTCAAAAGCAAAGCCCTGCTGGAAAGTATATTTGGCTCCTTTGCCATTTGTATCGGTTTGCACGTAGTTTGCGGAGTATGCCTGCGTGGTGGGATTACCTCCAGGCCCAGGTGGCACGTAGATAATATTCTGGTTTCCAGTGACCGTGAAACGCCCATCAGCGCTGGTAATGGTTCCGGGAGGCACTGTCACCGTGTAGGTAGGATCGGAAAATGGGTTGGCCTTTACGATGTTGTCGAAGTCGGTGCCAAGCCCCGGGCCAGTAAGACCCGGGCCTTGTCCGGCAGGCCACATTTGGTTGGCTGCCCATGTGCGGTTGAGAACCTGCTGAATATCAGTTGGGACAGTGCCAAAATGCCCATTTAGCCAACCCATCTCGACGCCAAAAACGTCCATCCTAGGTATATCGTCCATATCATAGTGATAGCCAGTCCAGACGATGCTGTTCGGAAGATTTGGAAACACGTTGAAGTCAGCAATCGGGTTGAGCCACAGCCACACCACGTCATAGTCGTGGTTAACGCCAAGGGAGTCATTGCTTGGCCCTGGCACCGTGGTAGCGAATGTTTTTGTTTGATTAATCGAGACTGACTTTGAGCTATCTTGCTCGTCTGTGTACGACGTTGATTCAGTACCGGAAACCTCAACTCCAGTCGAGACCCCCTTAATATCAGGAGTTCCAGTTGACCCTGACACTGTAACGCTTTCGCTAACCTGGTTAGCGAAAGAATCACTTGTGGAAGTGCTACTGCCAGTCATTTCACTATTGTTGTTGACAACCGAACTCTTTGAGCCGGGAGGAGCATAGGTCCAGGTAAGAATAACGTACTTGGGGTTGACGAAGCCTTGTACCGGCGCATCCGCGCCGCCCGTCAAGGTAGGACCGGAGGCAGTCAGAGTATAGGATGGGTGATCGAAACATTGAACAAACCCAACTTGATCCGGAACAGCATAGCAATTCACGAACGCGTCAAATGTTGTGTCGAGCGTTATGGGATAGTTTGTATTGAAACCTGTGGATCTTGCGGTTACTAGGATTCCCGTCAAACCGTCATATACCGCGCTAACAAGCGAACTTGAATTGAGCTGGAGAGCCAAGCTCTGAGCCATACTTTGAAGGGTTGCCGCACAGCAATGTGCATCAGAATAAGGGTACGAAGCTGTAGCAGCCCCGTTATTAATAGAAATGGAGATCTGACCATCATTGCAACGATCATCTTCTGCATTGCCGGTCGGGTTAATGCATTGAGGCGCGCCGGTTAGGTTGATTGTCGCCGTCCCAGGTGTCTGCGCATGAGCAGCGGAAGGAAGGAAGACAAAAGCTATGAACGCTGCTACCACCCCAATTTTGTGAAGAGGTTTCAGGCGCGACAAAACATTAACCGCGCATCTGCTTAGGTTGTTTATGAATCGAACTGCATGAACTGAACGATATATTACCTGTTGATCTTTCAAAGGGCCCCAGACTGCTGGAATTTGTCCAGCTACTTAGATTAGGAGCTGCACAATAGTACTAAGCAGGCCTAATCGTCAATAGTGGAAACTACCTATTTGTATCGTTTAACGACGTTCCATTATGCAAATCTATATTGACTCTGCCGCAATTGTAAAGTTTTATTCAGTCGCATAGCTTTAACTGCTCATAGGTGACGATAAATCAAAAATTATGATGGTGGGATAATGTGATACAGTACCATAGTCTTCCTATTCTGCCTTTGCTATAAACTCACCTGTCTCAATCTTTCCTGCTCTCTTTATCTGTACAAAGATGCGATAGTCACCCGGCTTGGGGAAGCCATAAGGAAAGGTAACTTCCGCTGAAGGTGCGGCATGGTCCATGGTTGCCATGTCTGATTGTGCGCTGCGGCCTTCGGCTAGATTCACCGCGGCCATCGATACAGAACCTGCGGGATGGACATGCGCGAAAACATTGCCATCTGTGTTCAGGAAGACCGCATGGGCGGCTATGCCCATATAGGGCTCAAGATCGGCGGCCGGCTTGCCGTCTTTATCTTCCACGCGAAAGCGGAACCAGTAAGGCTGATTGGCTTTGAAAGGACGATCTTTTGAGGAAAGATCTTTAGAGGAAAGCCCGTCGCGCACCCAAACCATGCGATAGCCGCCGGAAAGCTGCGCAACTTTATCTGTGGAAGCCAGCTCCAAGGAGCCAGAATCATCGCCAGTCAGCGCCTCGCCCGTCACGGCTGGAAGATTCACGGTGGCAACTTGCGTTTCTGGAAAGCCGGTATGATGGACGATATCGGCATAAAGCTTGTACTGCCCTTCCGGCATAATCGGCAAGTTCACGGCGAAATCCCCGGGCTGCGTCTGGTCCGGATGCAGGTGCCAGAAGGCTTTCATGTCCGGTATGCGCACAATAAAGAGATGCATCAGATGGCCGTGATCCGGGATGAGATCATCCAGGCGGATGCGGTCCGGCTGCTCCGTGCGAAATCGCGTTGGCTCAGCTTCATTAGGATTATCAAGATGCAGCCGCAAAATGCTTCCCGCCACGAGCGAAGGCTGCATGTTGGGAATCCGGTAGTTCAGCCGATCATTGGCGCTGGCTTCACTTCCCCACCATTGATTACCCATGATGAACGCCGCAAGCACGATTGCGGTGGCAACGGCCATACCGATGCGTCCACGGCGAGCTTGCGCGGCCGCAGGGCGTTCCTCGGCATGCAATTCCGCATCACGCATCGCAGCCACAATAATGCCGATCAATCCCGCGGCCAACGCCAGCCCCAGAAATGCCAGCAGGATTCCAAGCCCGGCGTGCATTGGCTGTGAACTGGTGGAGACAGCAGGCAGAGGCACGTCGAGCTGTGCGACGCCCTTTTGTCCTGTTACCTCGATCTGTACTTTCCAGGAGCCGCGCACCATGATCCACAAACTGCCGGTGAAAAGCTGAGGATCGTCTGCCGACCGTTTGGCCGGATCAGGCAGCGGCGCCATCTTTGCGCCCACGCCGATCATTCGCAACGGCAGAATTTTTATTTCGCTTACATCGCTCCCTACGCTACGAATTTGCACTTGCGCCACACCCGGCACCACCGCCGGCGGTCGCAACGTAACCAGCAGATGATACGGCCCTGCGTAGCCGTCATAGTAAACGTCAGGGCTGTTGACGTGGGCTGTCCCCGCCAGTGGCAAAAGCAAAAAGATAAATGGAAGAAGCTTCTTCATGATTCTTTTGTGAAATCCCGAACGCGCTATGCGCTGAGGGATCCCTATTCCCTTCAAGACTGCGATATGCAAAACTGCTCCCCCACCCGCTTGGGTTAATGATGGGGCTCCCTTACCAAGAAACGCGGGTTCGGGATTTCAGAAAAGCTACCGTCTCACCTTTTTCAACCAATTGCCCCAGTAAATGCCGGCCCACATGCTGGCCACGGAGAATAGAAATCCCAGGCCCATGTTGCGCCAGAATTCACCCGAAGTCCGCTCCCAGGGCACAAAAACGTGATTAACAGTGGGCGAGGTAGGCAGCGCGAAGTAAGGAAAATCAGTGGTGGAAAAAAATCTGTTCCGCGCCATGGATGACATCAAGAACGTCGCGAAGGGCCACTCCGCAACAATAAGAATCGCCAGAAACGCCACGCCGCCAAAAAGAGCGTACTGCCACTTGGGCGCGTCCTTGAATAACGGCAATAGTAAGTCCAGAAAGAACGCAGGGACGATCAGCAGGATTGGAAACGGCAGCGGCACCATGTGCGTGATGTCCTGGTATACCGGGCCAAGTTTGGGATGCGCGGGGAAAAGCGGGAGCACCCACATGAGGACCAAGACAAAGACCGAATAAATGCCTGTCATGATGGTGCGCGCCCAACGATGTCCGGCAACCCGCGCCAGCCCTTCCAGCAAAAGCAGCGTGCCGATTCCCATTACCATATAAGAAATCGCGCTGTGCAACAGAACACGGTTCGTGTATTCCAACTTAAGCGTCATGGTCTGAATTACGATAAAGCCGCCCATCAGCAAGACAACTCGCTGCAGCTTGGTGCGCTGCTCGCCCTCGGCGCGGTTCAGGTATGACACGCCCAGAATCGCTCCGCCCCACATGATTCCGGCAATGCCCAGCGCCAGCAGCATATGCGGCGGACTGATGATTTTTACATCGAGCCCATAAGCTTCATGCCACCAGTTATCAAAAGGCGCGGAGGTAAGCATGGCGCCACCGCCCCAGGCCGCGATGAAAGCGCCCAGCGGCGCACGAAATCCAAGCACGTTTACAGAATTGCGACGCTCTTCTGTGTCGCCCCCAAACGTTGTACGCATAATTACCACGGCAGAACCAAAAGCGCCCATGACCGCGCCAAACTGGATCAGCAGATGCGCGGGTGTCCAGAAGCTGTCACGGCCAATGGTTTCATGCCAGGAAATGTCCCAGTAAAGCCCAGTGGAAATGCACATGGAAGCAATCACGTTGGCCCAGACCAGCCACGGCACGGCTTCCGCTCGCGACAAAGTGGCTGGCGTGCTTATGCTCGACGCAGCAGTAATGGTGCTCATATACGCGCCCCTTCGGTCGAAAATCATGCGCTCTTAAGAAGTGGATACAGGATACACTGAACGGCCATTCAGTCTGAAGGGGGATGTGGCCGGAGCAAAGTAGGGCTCTAGGATTGTGCTTCCATTTTTTCCGCAATTTCCAGCATTTTGGTCACAGTGTTCCAGTTACGGCCGGTACCTGACGTTCCAAGAGTACGCTCAATGGCAGGCCAGGGAAACTTAGATCTGCCCTGGCCGTTTGGAAAATAGATAAATGCTTCGCGTCCGATGAGATGCAGCTCTTCCGGGCCGATCTTGATGGCCGAGACTTTTTCCCGAGCTTCTTTGCCGGGATCGTCGGCAAGAAAGTTCACCAGCAGCTTGCCGGGTTCGATGCCGCTGCGCTTGGCGAACGGGTTCCGCACGACTACTTCCTGCAATTCCGCTAAGGTGCGCAGCACCACGCTGGGCCGGAAAGCAACGGTTCTTTCAATGGCGTCCTGTATCCGCTTGGCAAGTTTCGTCAGGTCTTTTTCGCCGCTGCTGAAGATGACATTGCCGCTCTGGACGTAAGTCTGCGGGTCTTTCAGTTTCAGCCCGACGCAGAGCGCCTTGAGCGCGTCCATTTTGATCATGTTGCGGCCGCCAACGTTCACGCCACGGAGCATGCAGATGATGACTGGCATAGGCTAAAACCTACCACAGAGGCACAGAGACACGGAGAAGACCAAACAAAACACTTCCACGCGGCGGACTTGTACTGCACAATGGCTTCACCCGAAAACGAGGAAAATTGATGAATAAGATGTATGCGTGCTTATGCCTGCTGACGGCGACTCTCGCCTTTGGTCAAGCAAAAAAGGCAGCGCCAGCCGGCGGCGCGGTTTCAGCGGCGGCAAAGATATGCGACAAGCCGTATGCTGCCGGCGAGGTTACCGATGGATGGCCGGAAGCGCCCGTCACCATTCTTTTTCACCGCGAAGAAAGCAAAGCGCCTTGGGCGCACAATCCAGCGATTCGTGTGCCCGGATTGGAGGCCGCCGCGCCGGCCGCCCCGCGCACTCTGGTGTGTGTGATTGAGTCACGAGTCGAGATGGGACATTACGACTCCGGCGAGCCCGGATATGCTCCCTCCTGGGGCACAATCCTGGTGCGCCTCTCAGACCACAAAGTCTATTTCATGGGCCACACTTTGGATGGAGAGATGCCTCCGCAGGTGAAATACAACCGGGGCGCGGGCGTGGGCAAGCTGCCGACAGAAATCTTTGTCCGGTGGCTGCGCCTGGTGCTGGATCAGAAGGTTGCGCGCTTCAAGATGCGGCTCAAGTGGAAGGAATACGCTGAGGTCTCCGCCATGGCGTTTTCCGGCGACGGCAGCCGTCTGGCGGTGGCGCAAGCGTCGCGCCGCCCTCTCGACGGCGGAACACCTCCTTCGCCAATTACGGTCTTTGATCTTGCGACGGGAAAGCCCGTGGCCAACATGCACGCGGATTACTCCACAGGCGCGATTGCCGTCTCAAAAACGGGAAACATGGTTGCTACGGAACGCTACGGTGACGTCGAAATCTGGGACGTTGCCACAGGGGCGGTCACACGCAAGCTGGAAACCAGCAAGGTGAGATCCATGGTGTTTGGACCGAACGACATGCTTGGAGTGGCGGGCGATGAAAAGGCTGCGGTGTGGGACGTGAGCGGAAATCGCATCGTGCGGTTGGGCACAGGTTCGGTTGTGGAGCTTTCGCCGGAAGGCGCGTGGCTGACGATGGCAAAAACCGCAAACGGCTTCACCGTTCGTGAGTTGGAGTCAGGGCGTGAGCTGGCAAGCTTTCCCAGTGCTTGCGGGGATCCATACAAATGCCTGCCTTCACGCGACGGCAAGATGATGGCGCGGTGGTCCTCACTGGGTGGGGCGTTATATTCGAGCGGAAACCGGGAAGGGAAGAATCTCTCTCTGCCTAACCTGGGCGTGGGCATTGTATATGCGGCTGCGCCAACCGGCGACGGCTTCGTCATCGCCAACAATGACGGCATTGCCGGTATTGTTTCTGCCAACACTCCCGAACCGCGGGCATTTGCCACAGATATGACAAGCATCAAGGCGTTGGCCGTCTCGCAGGACGGCAAGCTGGTTGCGCTGGGAGATAGCAGCGGCATGGTGGAGGTTTGGGAGTTGCGGTAGGGCGAAGCGTTTCTTATTCGACCACTCAGATATTGACGAGTTGCAAGCTGCCGTTTGCGTAAGGCATACACCGCAATCGATACTGGTTGTATGTGATTGAAAGCCTGCTCATTTCAGGCGGCGCCCCCTTACCCTTCCGGCGGCAAAACCTTTTGACAGAGCTATCTTACGTCCTTAAACTGACAAACATGGAAGTACACTTGAAACCTGAAACGGCCTCCCGTCTTGCTGAACTTGCCTCAAAAAGCGGGCGCGCGACCGATGATCTCGTGGAAGACGCCATGGCCGGGTATTTGCAAGAGCTGACGGAAGCCCGGGAAATGCTCGATAGCCGCTATGCCGAGATCAAGAGTGGCCGGGTGGCGACTATCGACGGCGAAGCCTTCTTTGCTAACCTGCGCAAGCGCGAAGATGAACTCCTCAAGAAGCGCAATTTGAAATGACCTCCAATCAGGGTTTCAAGCTCCACCCTGAAGCAGCGCGGGACATCACTGATATCTGGGAATATATTGCTGAGGAAAATCCTCTTGCCGCTGGGCGTGTGCGCGAGGACATCCTGGATGCTATTCGCAAACTCGTGCCCTTTCCAG
>DASXJO010000234.1:0-2414 GCA_036497385.1 Candidatus Angelobacter sp.
AAAAGCGCAGGTGGACGTGGTCCCCATCGTCTTGGTCGGCACCTATGAGATGCTCAAGATGAATTCCTATCACATCAAGCCGGGGCCGATCCAAATGGTGGTTGGCTCGCCGATTTCTACGGCCGGCATGTCCACGCGCGATATCGCCAAAATCACCGAGCAGGCGCGGATTGTGATTGGCGATCTCTACTACTCGCGGTGTTTGGTTCCGGATTTACGGACAGAGCAGCCCGTAACGAACGAACCTACAAAGTTATAGTGGAATAAATGAGCGGCTAAAGGGCAAATTTGTGGCGAATACGACAAAAATCGACGGCACAGTGGGAGCGAAGCCCAGAATCGCCATACCCGAACCCTGCTCGTATGACGCTGAATACAGCGGCCGCGCCCTGCCAGCTTATTTGCGGGCGATAGAAGCCGCTGGCGGCGAACCGGTTGTTGTCCCCTTGAAGACTTCGCCGGAAGAAATCGCACGGATTATTACGTCCTGTGCCGCAATCCTGCTGCCCGGAAGCAAGGCAGACGTTGATCCGCAAAAGTTCAACGCTGCGGCCCATCCCAAGACCGCTCCAGCCGATCCGCCGCGCGATGCCGCTGACGAACTGCTCCTTCAGGATGCTTACAACCTTCGCAAGCCGGTCTTCGGCATTTGTTATGGCTTGCAATCGCTCAACGTTTGGCGCACGGGATCGCTGGTGCAGCATATTGAGTCCAAGGTAAACCACAGCGCAGGCGCAAAGGTAGAATTCGCGCACAAGGTCACTGTGGCTCAAGATTCGCTACTGGCAAAGGAGATTCTCAGCGGAGGGGACCCAACGCCGGTACCGGTAAATTCCAGCCATCACCAGGCGGCCAATGTCGTCGGCGACGGACTCCGCGCGGTGGCGCACTGCGCTGAAGACGACGTAATTGAAGCGCTTGAAGGAACTGTCCCAGGGCACTATGTTGTGGCCGTGCAATGGCATCCGGAGAGGACCTTTGAGACCGACCAGGCCTCCAGCAATTTGTTTCGCGCGTTTGTTGATTCGGCGCGCAATTGGAACCAGCGCAATCCTTAGCGCTTGCCGGCCTTGCACTGATGGCTTGTTGTTCCGTATCGTACTTGCCATGCCGGGAAAAGGGATTGTCCTGTCGCTGGAAGGCCGCGTTGCCGTTGTTACCGGCGGTTCGCGCGGAATCGGCGCGGCGATTGTAAGAATGTTCACGCAGGCAGGAGCGCGCGTCGTCTTTAACTATCAAAAGGCCAGCAAAGTAGCGGACGACCTGTGCTGGGAATGCGGCGGGGAAAAACAATGCGTCGCGGTCCAGGCTGATCTTTTTTCTGCCCAGGCGGCGAAGCCTCTGATCGATGCAGCCATTCAACAGTTCGGCAAAGTTGATATCGTTGTAGGCAATCACGGTGTTTGGCCGCCGCAGGATGCGCCCATTGATGAAATGACAGACGCGCAATGGCGCTCGACCCTCGCCATCAACGTTGACAGCCTTTTTGGCCTGGTGAAATATGGCGTAGCGGAGATGAAGCGCCAGCGCACCGGCGGCCATATAGTATTAATCAGCTCCACTGCGGGCCAGCGCGGAGAAGCATTTCACTGTGATTATGCGGCCAGCAAAGGCGCGATTATCAGCATGGTAAAAGGGCTTTCTACTGAGCTGGCGCGCGACGGTATCTATGTAAATTGTGTCGCGCCGGGCTGGGTGGAGACGGATATGGCCGCGCCTGCACTGCATGACGCCACCATCAGCAAGCGTGTTTACGCCACTATTCCGCTCGGCCGCGCGGGCAAGCCGGAGGAGATTGCGGCTTCAGTCCTGTTTCTCTGTACGGCACACGCCGGCTTTATTACCGGCGAAATCCTCAACGTGAACGGCGGCGCGGTGCTGGTGGGATGACGGCAAAAGCAGCAGCTCGGGACTTTTCTGCATCTAAGAAAGTATTGACCCCAATGAGAATTGTTGTTCTTATCTGCCTCTGCATCGCCAGTCTTTATGGCCAGCAAGACGCATCCACCAAGCCTGCCGATGCTCCCAGCAACCAGCAGAAAGCCCGAGCCCTAGTGGAGGGGATGATCCAGGCGTTGGGCGGACAGGCCTATCTGACCGCGCAGGATTATTACGCTGAAGGCCGCTCCGGCAGCTACCACAATGAGTCACTTCAGGGCACCATCTTGTTTTACCGTTTCTGGAAATGGCCGGACAAGGACCGCATTGAGCTAACCAAGCAGCGCGACATCGTTCAACTTTATGTTGGCGACGATGCGTACGAGATTACTTACAAGGGTATTCGCCCGCTCAGTCTGGAAAAAGAAGAGAAGGTTAAACAGGCGATCATCCGCCGCCATTACTCCCTGGAAAATGTTCTGCGCAACTGGCTGAAAGAGCCGGGAATTCTGCTGCTGGACGAAGGCCCAAGCATC
>DASXJO010000235.1:0-5331 GCA_036497385.1 Candidatus Angelobacter sp.
AAAGGTGCGGTTGCAGTCATAACGGGAGCGGCTTCAGGGATCGGGCGCGCCCTGGCAGTGGATCTTGCGAAAATGGGCGCACAACTCGCGCTCGCGGACATCAACGCCGCTGGTTTGGAAGAAACGCGCGCTTTGCTGCGCAATGCCATTGCGCGCACATACACGGTGGATGTTTCCAAAGCGCCCGCGGTTGAAGCCTTTACGCAAGCGGTACAACGCGATTTCGGCCGCGCATCATTATTAATCAATAATGCCGGTGTCGCGCTGATGGGTACGTTGGCTGAAGTGTCATTGGAAGATATGCAGTGGCTGATCGGCATCAACTTTTGGGGCGTGGTGCACGGCTGCAAGTTCTTTACGCCGATGCTCCAGCGCGAGAGTGACGCGCACATTGTCAATCTCTCCAGCATCTTTGGCCTAATCGGGCCTCCCGGGCAGACGGCTTACGCAGCCAGCAAATTTGCCGTCCACGGATTTAGTCAATCGCTGCGGGAAGAGCTACGGGCTACCAGTTCCATCAAAGTAACGTCTGTACATCCTGCTGGTATTGCTACCCCGATCGCAAACCGCGCACGCGCGGGAAGCGGTGTAACACCGGCGGCCCGCCAGGAAGCCGAAGAGTATTTCAAAAAAGTAGCGCTCATCACGCCGGAAGAAGCTTCGCAGGTAATCATCAACGGAATTCTGGGAAATAAGAACCGCGTGCTGATCGGCTCGGACGCTTACCGCGTTGACCGGATGCAGCGGCTTTTTCCCGCCCGCGCCAGCGCCATATTTGCCAGTTTTTTGCAGAAACGCAGAGGGCCAAAGTCACAGGCTGCGGCCAGCGGGTCGAAAGCGGTTTGATCGGGGAAAGGATTTGTACAAGTCGGGGCGGAATGGCCGAAATCAAATTCGAATCGCAGTTTCGGAAAACCTTGGAACCCATTGCTGCTTTTTGACAATTCCCTCCCGGCGAGACATAATTCATCGCCCCATATATCTAGTGATGGATAAGTGCGTTCACTGGTTCACCCGGCAAGAAACCTGATGCAGGAACAGGATTTTTGCCATACAGTGTCTTTAACTCATTTCTCGTCCCAATTTTTTGGCCGATGGCCTCGGACGATTTCAAAGTGTTCGTCCACGGGCGGGATGAAACCTTGCAATCAAAAAGTTTCATTGTAGGAGACTGCGTTCGGCTCAATCATGTGGCATAATACTCGGCCAACAAAGAGTATGCGAACTATTCGTACCATGAATGAGCATTCATTCACGTTTTCACTGGCCTTTCCGCCCGACTCCATCGGACGCCGAGTGCCAGACAATTTCCTCACGCTTCGCCACTGCTACCTGGGAGGGTTTATGCGGTTTGTCCATATCTTAAGAATCGTTTTTGTGTCCTTGCTGCTTACCGGCATGGTCTTTGCGCAGGGTATCGGCGCTTCGGGCGACATCCGGGGAACGGTGACAGATCCGTCCGGCGCCGTTGTTTCTGGGGCCAATGTAACAGCCACAGACATTGCCAAGGGCATCAAGCACACCGTGGCCACGGACAATAACGGCCAATATCGATTGACGGGATTGCAGCCGGCCACCTATAGCCTCAGCGTCTCAAAGTCAGGCTTTCAGTCCGAACTGGCAAAGAATGTTGTGGTGAACGTCGGCCAGACCTCGACCATCGATTTTCCCATGAAAGTATCGCAGGTTTCAGAGCAGGTGGAAGTAACGGCTGAACCTCCGGTTGTTGAAACCGAGAGAGGCGCGCAAGCCAATGTGGTTACGGAGCAAACCATTCGCGACTTGCCGATCAATCGCCGCGATTATCTGACGTTTACCCTGTTGGCCCCGGCGGTCTCTGATTCCACCAGGCTTTCTTCCGACCAGGATTATCGCGTGAAGCAGACGCCCCAGAGCGGACTTTCTTTCTATGGCAGCAACGGTCGCGGCAACAGCGTGACCGTGGACGGCGGCGAAGTAAATGATGATGCTGGCGGCGTCCGTCTCAACATGGGACAGGATGCGGTGCAGGAATTCCAGATTAACCGCAGCAATTACGGAGCAGATCTTGGCGGCGCCAGCGGCGCGACGATTAATATCGTCTCAAAATCTGGCAGCAATAACGTTCATGGCAGCCTCTTCGGCTACTTCCGCAATGATGCGCTGGATGCAGCCAATCCTTTCGCAGTGACTCAGGCTCTGGCGCCGGGACAGGCTTTCAATACGCTTGCCACAATTACCGATGTAAACGGGACACATACAAAAGACAGCCTCACGCGCCAGCAGTTCGGCGGTTCTATCGGCTTTCCCATCAAGAAGGACAAGACCTTCCTCTATACCTCCTTCGAAGGACTTCTGGGCGACGCGCAAAACGCAGTGCCCTTGCTCACCGACACCAACATTCTCCGGCCGAGCGGTGGTCAGCAGGCCATCATTAATGGGCTTGCCGCGCTGGGCAGCACGAATGTTCCATGCATCAACAATAATGGTTCATTCGTCCTGCTTCCTGCCGCTGCTTGCGCTCAGGCGATGACTGCCGGACTGAACGTGACTCCTGCGGCCGGCCTGCTTCCGGGACAGGCGGGACCAACGGGAAGAAGCCAATACCTGATTAACCAGTTGGAATCGAATGGAGGCCTCTTCCCCTTTGACAACCGTCTCTACCTGGCTTCCACGCGCTTTGACCATCAATTCAGCGATCATAACCAAGTGGCCCTGCGCTATAGTTTCGGCCATGACCGCGAAGAAAATCCTGACGTGACCTCGCTGACCGGCTTCTCCCGCGGCAGTTCCGTCAAGGCCTTCGACCATACGTTCCTTGGATCATGGTTTCACCAGTTCAGCCCCACCACTCTCAATGAGGCACGCGTGCAATGGAATTATTCGAATTTTGACGTAATTCCGAACACGCCGGGCCAGGCAGGTCTGGACATCCCAGGCTTTGCCAATTTGGGCACCCAGATCTTTCTGCCCAGCCTTACCATCATGCGGCGTTACGAGTTTGCCGACAACATGAGTCTTGTTCGCGGCAAACACAACATAAAGTTTGGTGGCTACGAGCTCTATCGTGGCAACCACTCTGAGTCGCACACCTTCTTCCCTGGACGCTTTGTTTTCGGTAACCTGCCCGGCGGAGCTGTCTTCCCCTGCCTCCAAGCGCCGGCGGCATGCGGCCTGCCTGCTACTACCAACCCAGCCACCATCAACTCGCTGCAGTCCGCCTCGCTCGGGTTGCCTCAGTTCTATCAGCAGGGCTTCGGCAATCCAATCTATAACTACCCGCGGCCCTTCACCGCGGCCTTCGTGCAGGATCAGTGGCAGGTTACACCTAATTTCACCCTGAATGCCGGAGTGCGGTATGAGATCGATTCACAGTATGGTGCGCTGAACACGGATAAAAACAACGTTGCTCCTCGTCTTTCTTTCGCCTGGGACCCGTTCAAGGACCATAAGACGGTGATCCGCGCCGGCTATGGCATCTTCTATGCGCCCACCTACGGCCAGATTGCCGATGTCGTGCAGACCCTGGGCTTCGTAAACAACCAACGCCAGATCGCCCAGGTCTTTGTGCCATTGGCGCCTGCCGTTGGTCCGCCATCCCCAACTTGCCCGACCGGCCTTACCTCGGCATGTATATTCGCCAACTTGTTCGCGCAAGGGCTGATCCAGTGCACCACTCCGGCAGCGGGTAACGCGGCTTGCATTACTCCGGCAAATCTCACTCAATTCGGCATCAACGTTACCAATACCGGTCCACCGCCACCTCTCAGTGTGGTATTCAGTGGTCAGCCCAACTATCAGAGTCCTTACTCACAGCAGGCTGAATTTGGTATTGAACGCGAGATCGCAAAAGGTTGGGCGATCTCTCTGAGCGGCATCTACGTTCACACGATCGGGCTGCCCGTGGCGATCGACACGAATGCGCTTCAGACCGCCCCGTTTACACCTGTACAACTGGCGAGTGGAGCAGTTGTGCAACTGCATAATTTCAGCACAGCCAACAGCCCCTTCGGGAACCCCTGCGCCGGAGCGGCCATCGTGAAATGTTTCGCCCAACCCGCGCTGTTGCAGACCGATCAGTATTCTTCCAAAGGCTCGGCCCTGTATGAAGGCGCGATTCTCGAAGTCAAGAAGCGCTTCAGCAACCACTTCTCCGTGCTGGCAAACTACACGCTTAGCAAGGCTTTCGATACGGTTACTGACTTCAACAGCGACTTCGGTCCCCAGGACAATACAAACCTATCAGCCGAGCGGGCGCTCTCGAACTTCGATCAGCGGCACAAGGTCGTTGTAGCTGGCACGTTCGATACCGGCAAGTTCGGTGGGCCTGTTTTCTCCAACTTCCAACTTGCGCCAATCGTGCGCTTCAACAGCGGCCATCCGTTTAACCTGCTCGCCGGCGCGGACGTGAACGGCGATCGTCACTCCACCAATGACCGTCCCGTGGGCGCAGCCCGCAATACCGGCCAGGGCCCTGACTACAGCTCCTTTGATATGCGTATTTCCCGCCGCTTCAAGATGGGTGAGCGGGCCGACCTTCAGTTGCTGGCGGAAGGCTTCAATCTCCTGAACCGGACGAATTACGCCAGCGTGAACAACATTGTCGGTGCTGGTTTCGGGCTCTCTAAAGCCATTGGGGGCGCGGGGTCCAACACTTTCAATGTTTCTGGGATCAAAGTTGATCCAACCACAACATCATTGGCCACGCCGCTGGCCTTCACTTCGGCTTTCCCGATGCGCCAGTTGCAACTTGGTATTCGCATCGGCTTCTAGTTTCTTAACCTTTAATGACGGAGGCGGTAAGTCGCCTCCGTCATTTCCTTAGTTGCAAATTTTGCCGGTCCTTTAATTGCTTCGACCATCGCCACTTTCAGCGACAATGTCTGTTGCCTCCTCAACCACGCCCCATTTCAACCAGATGACCGGCGCGCAAGCCGTGGTCGCTGCTCTGGTGCGCCATGGCATCACCGCTGGTTTTGGAATTCCCAGCATTCACAACATCGCAATCTATGACGCTCTGCGCCAGACGCCTGAATTTCATCATTGGGTGGTTCGCCACGAGCAAGCGGCAGGTTATGCCGCAGACGGCTTCTATCGCCGCAGCGGCCAGATTGCCGCCATCTTCGCTTCAACCGGCCCAGGAAACCTGTTTACCCTGGTTCCGCTGCTGGAAAGCTTGCAGAACAATATTCCGGTTCTTCTCATTGGAACCAACATTGCATCTTCCATGCTGGGCAAAACCGGGGGAGCGCTGCACGAAACGCCGGACCAGTTGGAGATTATTCGTCCGCTCACGCGCTTTGCCCGGCGAGTCGCCAGTCCTGATGCTCTGATCGAGACAATCGCCGAAGC
>DASXJO010000236.1:0-10247 GCA_036497385.1 Candidatus Angelobacter sp.
AAGGAGCGTTCCCAAACGCGACTGATGCGGTGCTTGGTCAAGCGCGAAGCGCGCACGACTGGCGGCCTGGGGTATGACCGAGCGAAGCGAGGGAATAGGCCGCCAGTCGGGCGCGGGAGCGCAGGCGGGCGTCTTCGGAAATGGTGTATGGCCGAGAGCGCGGAGGCCAGTCCGAATATCCCCGCCTCTTGGGGTTTCGTTTTGGCCCTGGCCGGCGGGTGCCCTGTGAGAGCGCGGAACAGGGAGGCTGGCCTGGGCAGTGCGCAGTAAAGACGCTGGTTTGAGGCCGAGAGCGCGGAGGCCGGCTGCGGCTTTGCGAAGCATCCGGGCGGCAGCCCTGCCTGGGATGCGAATGGGGCGAGCGCCCGCAGCCCAAAACGAGCATTCAGGCAAAGATTTTCTGCGTACAACATTGCGCACACTATTGCGCACTTCATGTCGCACATGCCCTGCGCGATGGTGTAGGCGGTGAGCCAGGCGAGGGGATGACGGAGCGTGGCGTGGTTCAAGGACGCACGGAGCGGCGAGAAAGAAGGCCGGGGACTCGGCCCAGAGGATCGCTATGCGAGTGGGAGAATGCATCAGTACTGCCCTCCGTTGGACACAACAACGAGCTGTGGCTTGAGCCAGGTTTCGAGATTGGCGAATTGAAACATTTTGTACTCACTAAAGGTGCGGGTCAGATGCAAGCGCTGTTCTTCCCTTAACTCCTGAATTCTGGCGGTCAATGATTGATGTAATGTTTGCTGCTCTGGTGGCGTTCTTGTGACCCAAAGTACATAGTCGTACTCCTCCGCATTGAGGTGGCGGATGTGGCCGGGGATGATGTTGTCTTTGTAGCGGGCCGGACTTTTGAGAGACAGTTCGCATTCAATTGCCACCCTGCGGCCATGAGGATCAAGAGCGGTTAGGTCGGGACGGACGGTGTATTTGGACTCAGGTTTGGCGAGGTTTGCTCTTGCTTCGCGGTCGCAATAGACAAACTCTGTCCAACCGAATCGCTCGCCGGTAATGCGGATTTGCTGGAGCGATAGATAGTGTTCAAGCCGCGAGACGCTGACTTTGGAAATGTTAAAAGCCAGCGGGCTAACTTCTTCGCCTGAGGGTGTGGCAAGCTGCTGTCCCTCAGAGGTAATTCCCCAAAGAGTGATGAATGCCATAGCACTGCGGATGGGAACACGGCGTATGAGGCCAGCTTGTTCTAAACGAGCGAGAGTGTTATGGACAGTGCTTCGATGTTTGATGCGCATGACCTGTCCGAGAAGCGGCTCGGTGGAATAAACGGATGTGCGCAGGAATGAGAGCACATCCCGCGTTTTGCGGTGGCTTTGCTCATAGGCGAGAGTGCGGGGAAGCAAGGACATGGCATCTAGGTAAGGTTCTGGTGGGCTGAGTCGTCCGAATGCTCGGCAGACGATGGAGCCTGGAAGACTTCATTCTGTTGCGTCATTTTTGCTTTGGCTCGGTTTTTGAGAAGGATCTCCGGCGCCCTCGGTGCGGCTGTAAGCTGTGGCCTTTCGCCCTTTGGCATGCGGGCGGCTTGGCAGCGTTTTGCCAACCCAACTCCAAAGAGCATTCCCACCAGCTTGGGGAGGGCGAGTATGTCGTTGGTGGTGAGCAGTGCCCTTTCGACTTCGTTGTATTGGGCGGTCGCGGCATCGAAGGCGGATTGCTGAATGTCGGTGCGGCGGGTTTTTGCAATGATGGTCCCGGAAAGCTCTGAGGCCCATTGTGCCGTCTCCGGAGTCTTGGCCCGATAGATGAATTTGATTCCGGTGTTCTCCAGCACGGCCCCGCGGACGGCGGCGGGATCAAGCCCTTTGCACTCTTCGAGGTCACCAATGCTCTGGTGGGCTAGGATCAAATGGCAGTTCTTGTCCCGCACTGTCCCGAGGGCCTGCAATGCTGGTGGCGAAAGGATGTACTTGAATTCATCCAGCATCATGGCGATTGGCAGACGGTCGGCCAAGTTTTCGGGACGTTTCTCGATGATTTGCAGGATGCGCAGCAAGAGCAGCTTTTGGCACTGGATGGATTCGACACTGCGAATGCTGCCGATGATGTAGAGAAAGCCGGGACTGGAAATCAGTTCGCCGAGATTTGGCCCCTCATTGGTGTCGATGGCGTCAAGTTCGGTCATCTCGGTGAGCTTTTCGAGAAACGCAACCGCGTCTTCGTCGGTGATGAATGGGCTCTCATCGGCGACTTCTAGCATCCGTTTGATGGTCGGGTTCGATCCGGCACGGCGTATTACATCGCGGGCCGCCCTGCGGTCGATAAGCCGGTAGAAGTCAGCGGCCTCTCCCTTATCTGCAAGATCGAAGGTTGTAGTCAAAAGCTCTTTCATCTCCGCATACGTCGCAAAGCGAAAAGGGTTGACTTGGGGCGGCATCTCCGGTCGCAAGTCGATCAGATGGAACGGCAAACCTGCCTGCTTCGCAGCAAGAGCAATGACGCTGGGAGCGTGCTTATCGTTCTTGGGGTCAAAGATGATGACGCGCTGGCCATTGAGCCCACATTGGACGAGCAGCATGGTGCTCATGACGCCTTTGCCCGCGCCAGTAGTGCCGATGACCTGCATGTGGGTGCTGTTGAATTCTTCCCAGGAGACGTAAACAGGTTTGCGGCGATCATTGAGGCCGGTAAAGATTCCCTTTTCAAAAGCGAAATAGCGGCTTGGCTCATAGGCAGGCCGTTCGGTTTCATCGAAGCTCCTGCGGATATCCGACAGCGTGTCATCGGAGGGCAAGCGCTTGGTGGCGCGGTGCCACAACCAGAGAATCGGCATGAGACAGAGATAAAGGCTCAGGGTGCCGTAGAGAGCGACCTGGGTAAGCCAGAGTTGGTCAAAACGAGCGGCCATCATGAGGCTGATGAAGTGCAAAAGCACCGTTGCCATGATGACTTTGTTCGAGAAACGGCGGTCTTTGAAATTGGGGAACGTCACAGCGTGTTCTCCTTACGCAGGATCTTTGTGTCATGAAAGAATCCGGCGAGCCAGGCGAAGGTCGAGGCAATCATGTAGCAACCGAGCAAGGAGCGCTGCCGGAGAAAGAACGGCAGATAAGCCGTTTCAAAGTTCTGAAGCCAAACGGAAAAGGGCTGGTGGATAGAGGCTTTGGCGGTCAGGCGGACGGCGGCGAAATTGAGGTGCGCGTCGTGGCTTGAAATCAGGAATTGGGAGAGACCCCAGAAGACGAAGACAAAGACGAAGGCCCCCGTCACCAGAAAGCGTCCATACTGTTGCGGTAACGTAAGCTGCGGCTGCGGCATGATTGCGGTACTCCTTTGCGCGGGCTCAATTCAGGGCCTCGTCTTCCCGGAAATAGGAAATGGCGAGACCGAGCGGGTTTATTTGAATGAGGTCATTGCTCACGGTGTCGCGAAAAGCAAAGACAAAGTGGGCGGTGTATTGAGAACGTTTGATCACGCTGCCATCAAGAGGCGATTTGTAAATCAATTCGTATTCGACCGTGGCCTTGTACGGCGCGGCCCGGAGGTCTTCAATGTCAATACGGTTTACTCTTACCTCCTGATTGGGCGCGTTGGCGGTGAGAAAATTGTCGATTGTCTTGTCTTTGGTCCAGGCAGCCAGGACGTTATTCGCAAGCTGCGTGTCCATGAACAGCAGGGCGCGGCGGAGGTCGTCACGGATGGTCAGTTTGTTGCGGCCATAGTACAGGCGGCAAAACTCGGTCAGGAAGTATTTGATCTCCTTTTCCTGCGGCTTGTAACTGAGGTCATCGTATTTGATGGCTTCGGCCCGCCCTATGGCGTCAATGCGGATGTAGCGGGTATGAAAGCTGTCGATCTTCTTGGCTGTCGCGTAGGCGATATAGAGCGAGCCGGCGCACAGCAGGCTTAGCGCCAGGATGGTGATCTTAAGGTACGTGTTGGTCACCACGGCATTCCCCCACTGCTCGGCATAAAGCCGTTTCCCTGCCTGGAATTCGGCATCGGACTTTGCCGGAACGGTCGGCAACTCTGGTTTGCGGGTTGAGGACGGATTCATGGCGTATTTGTTCTCCTTTTGCGGCGTCGCTAGAGAGCCTTCATGACGGCGCTGGCGATCGCTGCTTGCACACCGCTGCCGGCATTGGCTGCGCCGCTGAAGATGTCCCCGACCAAGCTGGGGATTTTGAAAATGGCATAGAGGCCAGCGGCGAAAACTATGATCAAGATGGGGAGCTGGACAATGTTGAAGGCGATCTGGCCCGCAAGTGGGAAAGTGACGTTTAGGGTGGAAAGCATGATCTGGCAAATTCCGAGCAGGACGATGTTGCCGACTACGGGATAGAAGCTGTATTTGATAAGCGCTTTGAGCCAACTCCAGAACAGGAAATCGAGCTTGGGCACGATCATGAAAGGAATAAGGATGGGGCCAATGACGAGCACGGCCCCAAGAGCGAGATACCCGAAGCCGATGACAATAAACATGGCCAGTTCCAATAGGGCGATAAGAAGGGTGATGATGAGGTAAGTGATGAAATCGCGGGCATGCAAGAAGGAGAACGAACTCATGCCGGAAATGCCATTGGTGATTTGGTCAAGCTTGGTCAACATTTGCTGCTGCGTGGTGGTGCCAACCAGATCCGCCATGGCAAATGCGGTTTTGGGGATGGCTTCGGAAAAAGAATGGCCGCCCAGGAGCGGGCTAGGTCTGGTGTAAAGCGTTAGCATGATCCACACGGTCAGAATCAGTCCGGCAAGTGTGCGGAGCTTGTGGAGAGAGTGGTGGTCAGAGAATGCTATGCGGCTCCCCGCAATGACAATCATGACAATCGTGATCGTGCGGAAGATGTTAAGGCCGAGTTGCGCGAAAGGAGTGCCGTGCTCGGTGAGCACATTAAAGATGGTGTCGCGCAGTGAGGCCAGTAAATTGTTGAGTAGAGTCGGGTCCATCGTTCCGTCTCCTTTTAGGACGGTTCGTATTCAACTGAATTGTCAGTCGCCGCAATTAGCGTCCTTGGCGGTCTCTGGCTGTAGCGTTCAACTCTCGTCCTCTCTCCCACCGCTGTTGAGCAAGTGTCTGCACTTCTAAATCAATGGAAGACGCGAGCGCCCGGTTCGTGTCCTGGAGCGTATGAATCATCAAGAGCATGGCAACGAGGGTTTTCTGCTGGAGGGCCTTGGCCGACTGCAAGGTTGGATCGCTGGAAGTGGCATCAGCCTCAAGCTGCGCCAGCACTCTTGTGTTCTGCTGCATGTTGTTGCGAAGGTCGCCGATGGTCTTCATTCCGGTCATGAGGCTGGCGTCCTGCAATTGCATGAGGCCGTATTGTTGCCGCCAGTCCTGTTGCGCCTGCGGAGTGGCCGTGACATCAACGGCCTGGATCGTAGGCAAGAGGTTCCGGAATCCGGTTTGGATCGAGTTGGCGTCGCCTGTGGTGATGCCGCTGGCCCAATTATTCGTATTGCCGTACTGGTTTCCGGCCACAAACTGCTGCCAGTTGGCAAAGGTGTAGCGATAACGATTGGGAAGGCCCTTGAGGGATTGCGCCTCGGCATTCAGCAAGTTGAATTGCTGTTGATAGAGCGCATACATCTGCTGAAGCTGCACTAACTCCTTTTGCATTTGCAAAAGCTGTTGCACTTGCTGCCTGACGCTGGCCACGTCAACGACGGCAATCTGGGCTGCGCCCGGTATGGTGGTGGCGAGCAATAAAATTGCGACTGAAATTAGTTTTTTCATAACGTGTTTCTTCTCCTTTGAATCTGATAAAACTTGGCGAACTTCTCCTTTACAAATCCGAGGGCATCCTGTGATTGCTGTACGCAGGCAGCAGCAAATCCTGTGTAAGAAAAACTCTTACGCGGTGGCCCTCACGGATGGTGATGGTTGGCGGTATGTTCAAGAATTTGTCGAGGATTCTGAGAGACGACTGCGACAGGCTTCCGGCTACGCCTTCGCGGTAAGCACTGGCATTGGACGTGGGCAGGCCGGTAACGGCGCTGTTGTTTGTCCCAATGGTCGAGAGTCCAGCGATCGCTCCGACTGCTATAGAAGCACCGAAGATCTTGAAATAATGATTGTTAACTTTGTCGCGTAGTGCGGTTTCCCCTATCTGATTCAGACCGGGAGCCTGGTCCAGTTCCACAGCGTAGCCATCCGGCATGATGAGCCTGTGAAAGATAACGGCCAGTCGTTCCTGTCCGACATCATTGACCTTTTTTGTTTCTCCCAGAATTCGGCTTCCAGCCGGGATCAGCAACTCGGCATGGTCGTGGGAATAAACGTCGGTAGAAATCTGACAGATGACTGGGCCGGCGAAGTCTCCATTGAGACGGTTCACCAGCACCGATTCGAGCACCGTTCCCTCAAAGATGACGTGATCTTTGCCCATAGCCTGATTCAGGTTGGGATTGCGGTGGGTTGCAGCAGGAGTACTCTGCGCCGGTGTTTGGGTATGGGGGACGGAGCCCGGAGGAATCCCCGTAGCCGCGGCCAGTTGTTGTTGCTGTTGGGACAGGAGTTTTTCTTGTTGCGCCTGGAGCAAATCAAGCTGTTGTTGAAAATCCGCTGGCAAAGCGGGAAGGCCCGATTGCAGGGCCGATGCAGCCGGTAACTCGCTGGCATTCGTGATACGAGAGAGTTGATTCGCAGGTGATTGGGTGCTGGCAGCTCCGGCATGTGGATCGGAGCGATAAGACAACGCGATGTTAGAAGCAAAGCGTCCGGTGTATTCCCGCTTGCGTTCATCCTCCTGAATGGGATCGCGGGTCGGCGGGTTTTGGAGAGTGTTGTGGGTGTCGGTGGATGGCTGGTTAGAGTCGCCGAAGGCGGCTTTGAATTGCGCATCGCTACCTTGCGGCGGACTGGAATGCTGATTGGCTGCTACATTTCGGCTGGCCTGCTCGCTCTCTTTCAGGCGTGTCTGTACCTCGTCCGGCGAGAGTCCGCCAACGGGCGGTTTAACCTGATCTCCTGGCGCCGCAACCGTGCCGGGTTTTGGCTTGGCTGTTTTGGTGGAACCAGAGGAAAACCAAAGTCCTACAGCCGTAACCAGAAGCACTGAGAGAAAGATCCATGACTGCATCCGTTTCGGAATAACACCAGTGGCGGCAATCCGCTTGTTGTTGACGGGGGCGGCAGCAGTGGAAAGCTCTGGCGCTTCCGGCTCGGGCATTGGTGGCGTTGTTTGTGGCATGGTGGACATAGGTCACTCTCCCTACCTCTCAAAGGTGCTCTTATGCTTGCCAATCGAGAGGTAGCCTTTGTCAACAACGTGGTCGATTACGTACACGCCATCTTCGAGCGTGTAATTCACAAGCGTTGGCTGGCCATCTTTGATCTCGTAAAAGGTTGGCTTTTCCGTCGCAGTCGAGTGAATGTAGGTAAGTCGGTCGTCGTGATAGATGGCCGATATCTGAAACGGTTTTTTGTCTTGCTTAAACTTGTAATCGAATTTCAGCGCATGGAGCGGGTACTCGGTGCGAAAACGATTGCTCTGGTCCTGTGCGGCTTTGATTTCGAGGGCGGCAGCTTGCCGGAACTGGTCCACATCGGATGCGGGCACAAGGCGGGGCGCTCCGCTGGCCGCAGTCAGCAATTTTTCGTCCGTGGGTTCAACGAAAATCTTGAGGTCAGCCTGCGCGCCTTCCGTGCTTGTGCAATAAAAGGTGTAGATGTTTCCTGACGCCGTAATCAGGTTCATACTGGTTTCAAGTCCTGCTTTCGTGGGCTTGAGATAGGCGAAGTTTTGCGTTCCTTCGAGCACCCAGGCGTCCTTGTCTCCGATAACAAAATCGAGGATGCGTTCCTGCGGTGGCAGCAGGATAAGGGTGGTAAAGTGCGGCCGGGTTGTGATGCGAACAATGTCTTTGGCCGCATATTTAACCGTGCGGGCCTCAGCAGCTGCACGGCTCAAATCCTGGGTTTGGGCTGTCGCAAAGACGGCGCTGAGAGAGATTGCAATGAGAGCAGTAAAGCGAAGTAGTCGTTGCATAATGATTCAACTCCTATGAGTGCTGCCTAAGATTTCTAGGCCGTGTTCAAAGCCTTGCTCCTGGACAACGGCAGCGAAGCGCTCGTTGTCTTTCGGGGAATTGGTGTAAAGCCAGTAGCTCTTGCGGTCCACGTTGAGGACAAACTTTTTGCCCATCGTGGATGTCTTAACAAGTCCCTCGCGCTTGGGAATGAGGGTCTGGATCAGCTCTACCTCACGCGGGTTGAGGTGGAATTTCTGGGTGTAAAAGTCATAATCAGCATCGGCATTAGCCAGGAAGATCTTGGTAGGAAAGGAATCAAGCAGCGGAAGCAGGTTTGATTCCTTCAGGTCCTCCGGTGATTGCGTCGCCATGATGAGAACGCCGTTATGCTTGCGCCAGGTCTTCGCAGCCTTTATCAGATAGTTGCGGATGACTGGCACGGTGAAGAATTTCCATGCTTCATCCAGAATGAAAATCTTGAGCGTCGGGCGGATCGCAGGGTCATAGATGACGGCGCTAGCGCGGTGAAGGACATAAAAGAGCAATCCCTGGATGAGCTGAGGATATTCATCCATGCCCTGAAAATCGAAGCATTGCAGAGTGGACAGGGTGAGTGTGTCTCGTACGTTGTCAAAGAGATGTCCATATTGGCCGCCTTCTGTCCATTTATATAGTCGGTCGGCCAGATGCCGGGGCAGTGTGCCGGCGAGAGTCTTCAAGCGCCGGATGTCGCGGTCTAAGACATACAACGTCTCGATGGCCTGGAAAATATTGCGGTCGTCGTCGGTCGTGGTCTGATAGCCATCGCTTCCCGCGATGAGCACCTGAACGAGCGAGAACAGGAATTCCAGATTAGCCGCGGTGGGTTCGAGGCTGAACGGATTGATTTGGTAATCGCGATTCTCCGCCCCGATCTTGAGATACGAGCCTCCCAAGAGGCGGGTCAACTTTTCATAGCTGCCGCCCAGATCAAAGATGAAGGTACGGGGATCGTACTTCTGTAAAGCCAGCGTCAGGAAGTTCGCAAAGAATGATTTCCCGCTTCCGGTGCGTCCGGTAAGAAACGTGTGGGCTACGTCGTCGCTGGTCGAGCCGTTGCCGTCCTGAATGCGCTGATGCAGGTTGAGGTAAAACGGAGTTCCATCCGTGGTCTCCACGAGGGCCAGCGCCTCACGATTGAGAAAGGTGTTCCAGCGATGGCCCTCATGGAGCGTAAACAGAAACGACCAATCGGCATAGTTGTTATTCGTTATGTAGAGCTGGCGGAAATTGAAATGGGAGTTTCCGGGGCAGGTGGCAAAAAACGCCGATAGCTGATTGTATGTCTCAGAGTACAGCGCCGCGCCGACAGTGCTGAATGCCTTCGCAAAATCCGATACTGCTTTTTCGGCCCTGGCCCGGTTATGGTCATAAATGACAACGGTGAGCGAGAATTTGCCGAAGTAGTTGCCGCGCTTCTGCACCTCCTTCAGGCACTCGTTGAGGTCATCGACAAATTCAACCTTGGTTTCGTCCTTCAGCCGGTCGCCGCCGCTTGATACGCTCAAGGATGATTTGGTTTTGTGAAAATGGGTCCGCATGGACTCGATGTAATGGACGGCCTCGCTCGCTTCGACTGCGCGCCATTCTGTAACGATGTGATAGGTTGCAGGGATTCGGAGCAACTGCTGCAAAACGATTGGCCGGCTCTCGCTCGGTTCTTCGCGAAGCGTTAGGACGCGGGTGTGATAGCCGTCTATTTTCAGGTGGTCGCTGTGCGATTCGAGCGGCGAGTTAACCAGATATTTATCCGTCATCACATCGAACTTGAGGCGCTGGGCTTGCTTCTCGGGATCGACATTAAAGATTCTGAGCAACATCCCAAAAGCGTCTTTCTTGTTCAAAACCCTGATCTCCACTAGATCGGACAGAAAGGAAACGAGGCTGTTGGCTTGGCGCAGCAGGACAGTTGTGGCCTGCTCGATTTCTTCCTCAATGAGAAGGATTTCTTTCCTCGCGCTGAACAGGGATTTGAGATTCCGTGAGCCAGCGATAAGGCCCTGGCTGAAGAAACTTCCCACGGCTTTCGTGGGTGTCATCTTGGCGGCATGGGAGGCGCTCTGGTAGAGCAGCACGTAATAGATCCGGATGGAAAACATCTCCTCGGACTTCTCAGCGAAATAGCGGGAGCGTTCAACCTCAGCCCTCTCGACGACTGGATTGCTGTAGGCCGGAGGCCGGTTAGAGTGAAAATGGGATTTGAAAAGATACTGGTAAACGCGGAATTCCGGTCCGCACAGTCTGAAAGCGGCCTCCAGCCGTTTCGTCGTGGTATCGAG
>DASXJO010000237.1:0-3932 GCA_036497385.1 Candidatus Angelobacter sp.
ACCTGCAAGTAGGCATGGCTGGCGCCCACAAAGAAGTCGCCGAAATGAAAGCCCGTATAGAGCGTGCTGGAATTGATGCGGCCCTTCTGGGTGTCATAGTCCAGCTGCCATTCCAGATCGCTGTTGCTGCTGGTGCGCACACGCAGCCGCGAGACCACCGGAGAAAATCGGCGAGGTTCAGTAACAAAGGCGATGCCGGTAAAATTTACGGTCGTGGTGAAGACGTTGCGCGTTCCGTTCACGACTGCGCCGCCGAAAGTCGGGTCGGCAAAATATTTCATTTTGACTTCCCAGTTCACAAAATCATCCGCTCCCGCGGGTGCACAGGAAGCAGCCGCAGAAATAGCCTGGGTGGTGGCAGCGGAAGCGCTGCTCGGGGTTTCCTGGTTGCAGCCGGGCCGCTCCCGCTTGGCAAAAAGCCTTTGCAGAAGGCTGAATTCAACTTCATTGGTGTTGCTGAGAATGTCCCTGAAGTCAAAGCGAATGATGGAGCTGAAATTCTCCACGCCATTGGTATAGCGATAGATTAATCGTGGCTCAATGGTGTGCTTGATCTTTCGTCCGGCAATTGTTCCGTCAAAAACCTTGCTCAGCACCGGCGGACGCAGGTCAACGCTGGTGGCGATAGTGCGGCGATTGAGCACATTATTGTGGGCTATGGTGATGCCCTGCGCGGTGGACTCCTGCTCGGAATACACGGTGTTGCGAAGTTGAACGTCCGGACGGAAGGTCCACCCTTTATAAAAAATGGGAAGACTCAAATCAGGATCCACATCGGCCCGCCCGGCCACTCCAGGAGTAACGAATCCAGGCTGGCTGCGCCGCAAGCCGCCAGCATCTACGTCATACGACCAGTATATGGGCGTGCCAAAGAATTTTTTGTCCACGCTGGAAAACTCGACGTCGGGCGCGTGCTGGATGGTGATTACGTCATCATTGTTGCTGCTCTGGAAATTCTGGTAGCGCGCCACAAAAGTGTTGAATGAAAAACCCTGCAGATTTTTCGTCAGAAAGGCCACTGAATTCACCTCAGAGTTCACCGCTTGAGAAAAGTTTTCGGTAAAAGCGAGGCGGAAAACGAAAGAACTCAGGTATTCAAGCGAGGCAACACCCCGGACGTCATGGGCGAAGCTGGTTTCGGCATTCAGCTTTACGTCTTCACCACCCTGCTTCACGGTTTGTGAAACCGTTTGGCCTGTCTGGTTCACTGAGGTTGTGGTAATGCCGCGATCCAGCACGCCGAAGTAAGTCAGATTGAGGAATGAGGACTCATTGGGGCGATAACGATAATTTTCCTGCAGTCCCCATCCTCTTTTGGAGAGATATTCGCCGCCTATCGTGGCATCCATGCTGCGATTGATGGCCCAGTAAAAAGAGTCGCCAATTACCGTCCCCTTGGTGCTGGAAGTGCCAAAAATCGGAATCAGAAAACCGCTTTCGCGGCCAAGACGTTCCACCGGCGGGGCCGCATACGGCAAATAAAAAACCGGAACGCCTTTCAGACGAAACGTGGCGTTATAAACATGGGCGGAGCTGCCCACTTTCAAAATGATTCTTGCCGCGGTAAACGTCCATTTGGGTCGGGGCAGTTCGCAGGAGGTAACGGATCCGTGATGAAGGACATATTCATCCGGTCCAGTCTGTTCCACCAGCTTGCCTGAAAAAGAAAGCGGGCTGCTGGACGTTAGCGTCACGCTTCGTCCTTTGAATCGCGCTCCCGTGGAGCCGCGCACATCATAAAACTTGCCCGCTTGAGAATGCAGGTTGTAAGTGCCTTCACTGGCGCTGATGTGTATGTCGCGATGGCCACCGTCCAAAGAAACATGGCCTTTAGCCGCAACGTCGCCCGTCGCGGAATCGTACGTAACCAGGTCGCCGTGGAAGATATAGTCCGCGAATTGAATCTGCACGTCGCCGCGCAGGGTGTAAACCTTGGCCGCCTGCTCGCATTCGCGCGCGTCGATAATGACTGGCTGCTCTTCGCTGATGGGCACACGCACTTTCTTGTTGCCTGGAGCTGTGGCCGAAGCGGTTCCCGGCGCTTGAACTGGGGCAGTTGACGATCCAACCTGCGGCACTGCCGGCGCAGAGGTGATCACAGAATGGCAATTTCCGATTGGGGCTTTTGTGGGCGCAATCTCTTGTGTCGGCTCGGCTGGCGTCGGCGTGGGCGTGGGGGTATTTTGTTCCAACAAGGCAGCAGGATTTTGCACGCTCGGTTCTGTGAGCGCCTGGCTTGTCACTAGCGGTGCGGTGACAAACAAGTGACAAAGCAAGCCTGCTGTGATAACAAACTTATATTGGGAACGCATGCCGTAGAAAGCCAGTCTGGGCAAGTTACCACGGCAAGTTTTATAAAAGCAAAATTTGGCCCAGCCAGCATGCCTCCCGCTCCTGGCGAAAATCTCCGAACCGGCCCATGACTTGCCCTCTCTGCGGTAAGGCGTCTCCTTGCGTGCACACGCGTAGGAACACCTCGGCGCTTGTGGACCACAGCGTGAATCACGACATTTTTGGCGATGAGTTTCCTGATGGTGCGCCAGCGTCCGCATCGCCCGCGCCCCCGATTCGCGCTGTTGCGGGCGAGGCGCGCCCAGCGGCCGATCCGGCGTGGAGAAGAGAAATTGCCTCGCGGGTGCAGCAACATCGGGCTCGCCGAGGCCGTCCGGCTGACCCCAATGCCATGGAATTTAATTTTCCCGCAGACGGCCCGCATTCCTTTGGGACGGAGCCCGAGGATGGCTTGACGCCTCCGCCCGAGCGCTTTCATGAGATTGTGATTCCACAGAACATGGTGAAGCCGGTGATGGGCAGGCCGGAGCCGCCCAAGGTTATCCGTTTCCCGCGCACACAGCCGGCGTACGTTCCAACGGTCGAGGAAGTGATGCTCGATGAGCTTGAGCAAGCCGCGCCAACGCCGGAATCGCCCAGAATCACCATGGAAGTCTACGATTCCGAGCCCATGGAATTTCAGGAACAGGAAATCGAGCCGCTTGAGATCGAGCCAGTTGCAAAACCATCCTTGCGGGGCCAGCAGCTGAATCTGCTGCCCAGCTTTGACGATATCCGACTGGAGCCTGAAGATGCGCGCATTGATCACGACGATGAAGTTATTCCACGGCCTGCGCCCATGCATCAGCGCTTGGTGGCCGGATTGGTCGACGTGGCACTTGTTTTTCTGGCTACCGGAGCGTTTGCTCTGACGTTTGTAGAAGTCGCAGAGGGAATACCGCACTCCAGCATGACGATGGTCTGCATGCTGGCTGCCGGTGGAATCTTCTGGCTGGTTTTTCAATATGTTTTTCTGGTTTACCGGCGCGCCACTCCCGGAATGAACTTTGCCGGGCTTGAGCTGTGCACTTTTGAAGGAAAAGCCACCACCATGTTTGAGCGGCAAAGCCGCGCCGCAGCCAGCGCGCTTTCAGGGTTTTCCATGGGACTGGGCTATTTCTGGGCGCTGGTGGATGAAGACAGAGTAGGCTGGCATGACCGGATCAGCCGGACGCATGTGAGGGCCTGTTCTGTAATCCCGACCCTGAGCTTGCCGAAGGGGAGGGAACACTATACCTTCGACGATCTCACGGGCCAGAAAACATGAGCCGCGAATTTCGCGGATGAACACGAATACATAATTAGAGCGTCGATTTCTTCTTCGCCGGGCCCTCGGGCTCTTCCTAATTAAAGGGTTCCCTCGCTACGCTTCGGGATAAAGAAAAATCAAGCCACCAACTGCTCCGGCCCTTTTTCTACAGCTGGGATAGTCGCAGGGGCGGCAGTATCGCCTGAAAGCAGCGGCCAGCCTTTGCGCAAGACAAATTCCAACCACGCGCCGGCTGCCTGCGATGTAAGCACCGCGACCAGAACCAGCGTGGTATAAAACGCGGCGCTGATGATGCCAGCTTCAAATGCCACGCTGGCCAAGACAATGCCAG
>DASXJO010000238.1:0-6499 GCA_036497385.1 Candidatus Angelobacter sp.
TCCGCAATTTTCCAGTCTAAGAAAAAGCAAATTTATCATGACCATGGCTAGAAAACGCCGTTAAAGACCACATTTTGGTAACCAGAGTAACTCCCCTTCAGAATGGGTGCTGTGTTCCATTTTGGGAAAACTACTTTGACCCCGCTCCGCCGCAGCCGCTATACTGCGAACACCGCCGATAACTGCGCCAAATCCTGTAAAACGCACGCAAGGGCGATTAGCTCAGCTGGTTAGAGCGCCTGCCTTACAAGCAGGAGGTCCACGGTTCGAGTCCGTGATCGCCCACCATATTTAGAGTTTTACGCTCGTAAGGATTCGTCCACAGCCTCTTATGCGCCATTGGACTGCATTCTAAGCATCAGACCCGGTTCTCTTGTTGAGAGCTGGAGAGCTGGGTCTTTGTGCTTTTGTGGTCTTCTTCTTGCGAGATTGTTTCGGCTCGTTGCGGAGATATTTCTCCCACTTCTCACGTACTTTCCCGCCTCTTGCCCAATCTTCCATCTCGATTCCCTCCATGTGCTCGAGGATTTCAAGATTCAGCTCTCCCTGGACCTCAATGCTGAAGGCTTGGAACCGATTCTTTGCCTTCTGTGTGAGTGCTCCCGCTTGCTCCAGATCAACACAATATCGAATGATGGAAGAGAACGAGGAACTCATCTGCGCCAGAGTGTGATAAATCCTGGCCTTCTCCGTTACATCGAAAATCTTGGTCGTTTTCATGTTGACGGTTAAATTTAGTACTACTATAACGGAGACAACTTCCACGGTCAACAGCCGATATTGAAAGGATGGGTAGGCCGGTGGCACCACTGAAGAGGAAGACAGACACCAGAGAGGCAGCTTTTGGCGCTGTCATCACAGAGCTGCGCGTGAAGAGGGGCCTAGGATACGAGGAAATCGCTCATAAGGTGGGCTGCAATCCTGGCTACATGAGCGACATCGAACGCGGCAGGAAAAACCCTTCCATGAAGGTCATTCAGGCCATTGCGGATGTCCACAACATCAAGCTCTCAAAGCTCATTGCAATGGCAGAGAAGAAATATGAACGAAGCCGACGTTGACGGATTCTTCTTCTTGGCCTATGAGTCCTTGCGATATCTTCACTGACGCTCTTCCGCGCGTCGCATGCTATAGTTCCTGGATTATGCGCTTGCTCCGTACCGCGTTTACCCTGGCTCTCTGGCTTTTTATCCCTCTTGGGTTCAGTCAAACCATTTCTGGAGAAAACCAGGCCGCATCCGCTTCCGATCCAACTTTTCACATCCAGCCGATGCGTCCGGTCCATGAACTGGAGCGGGAGGCGCGGGCGGCACAGCCTCCGCATGAGAACGGTAATTTCCGCAAACCCGAACTGGTGGAACTGGTAAAACTTGATCCCACCATCAAGTTGGATATCCGTTACGCAACGTCCAACAATTTTCTGAGCACGCCCATGTACTCGCAGGCACGGGCTTTTCTCCAGCGTCCAGCGGCTGAGGCCCTGCTGCGGGCGCAACGGGCGCTCCGGGAAAAAGGTTACGGACTGGAGATCCACGATGCCTATCGCCCCTGGTACGTGACGAAAATGTTCTGGGAGGCTACGCCTGATGATAAGAAAATTTTCGTTGCCGATCCCAGAGAAGGTTCCAAACACAATCGCGGCTGCGCGGTTGACCTGACTCTCTATGATCTAAAAACCGGCGCGACCGTGAAAATGCCCAGCGGGTACGACGAAATGTCCAAACGCGCTTACGCCGACTATCCCGGCGGCACCGATGACGAGAGAGCTCGACGCGCGATATTGCGCCAGGCAATGGAAAAAGAAGGTTTCACGGTGTATCCGCAGGAGTGGTGGCACTTTGATTACAAAGATTGGAAACTGTACCCGATTATGAACGTCCGATTTGAAGAGATTGGGAATTAGAGTTGCGGCGATGAGCGCCCTGGACAGCGGGTTCGTCTTAGTCGCAAAAGCTAAGAGAGTCTGCTCATGAGATACCCGCGTTATTTCCAATCGCTTTCTCAATGCGCCGGTCTGGAATGAGCCACATGATCGCCACCAGCGCATAGCAAAGACATGCCAGCAGTGGCCGCAAAAATGAAAGTGGGATGGCTACGATGTAAACGAAGGTGGACACCATCCCTTTTCTGTCGCTCCCAATTGATTTCGCCAGCACCGAGCCTGCGCCCTGATGAGCGATCAACCGTTTCGTCAGAATGAAATAAGCGATGGAAGCGAACAAAAGTACCGCGCCGTAGAGCGCCACTGGCCACGGTGCAAGAGGGTTTTCGCCCATCCAGGCTGTGGCAAATGGCGTCAACGAAAGCCAGAAGAGCAGATGCAAGTTTGCCCAGAGCACGCTTCCTGCAACATGCTGCACTGCCTGCAACAGGTGGTGATGGTTGGTCCAGTAAATTCCCACATAGATAAAACTCAGAACGTAGCTGGAGAACACGGGAATCAATGGCATCAGTGCCTCCAGACTCGTGCCCTGGGGAGACTTCATCTCCAGCACCATGATGGTAATAATTACGGCAAATACGCCATCGCTGAAAGCCTCCATGCGGCCTTTGGACATGTTGGTGTACTACCTTTCCGCGCGCTCCGGCCCCGCAGTAAATATTTTGTGAGATGAGACCCGCCGCAAGCGTCTGCTATCCGGACTTTGTGGAACTTGAAGCTAGACCCTTTCCGTTGTTTGCGGCCGAAGCTCCATCTGCGTGTAAATCTGGTCTTGACCGGTTTTGATGAATCCCAGGCGCGTATACAGCCGCTGTGCCGGGTTGATGTTGACTACCTGCAACTGCAGCACTGCGCCAGCCGCTCCGCATTCCTCGATCAGCGCACGAATCAGCTCGCCACCAATTCCCTGCCCACGGTGTTGGGGCAATAAAGAGATGTCAATCAGCCGCCATGTGCCGGCTTCACGCTGTACGATGATGCGGCCAATCGGCTCATGGTCCTTTTCAATGATTTGATTTTCAGCGGTGGGATAGGTGGTTTGGTACGACTGTTGTTGCGCATTGAACTGCATGCGGAAGAAAGCTTCCTGCTGAACGGCAGTCCAGCCAAAACCACGGATTTCTTCCAGTCGAGTACTGGCGTACAGCCGAAAAAGGAAATCGCGATCTCCTGGCAGCGATGGGCGCAATTGTGGCTTCATGCTGGTAAGCAAGACATCGCGGGAAAACAAACGGACAGAAGATTCATAAGAGCTCCATTTCACCTGTTCTGACTTGATCTTCCAGTTTCCACCGGCTTTGCTGGGCGGGTTCAAAGCTGGGATCAAGGCTGCATGCCTCGCGCATCAGTTCCAGCGCTTCACGGGAACGGCCTAATCCCAGGCAGCACAGGCCCAGATTGTAACTGGTGGTGGCAGAAGGCCCGAATAGCTGCTGTGACTTCCTGAACATTGAATAGGCTTCAGAGAAGAACCGGAGTTCAAGCAAAACCACTCCACAGTAGAAGGCCAAAACATTGTCATCGTGGTTCAGCGGATAGTGGTTCTTCCATGTGCTCAGCACCGCGTGGCGCAAATCCGTGCGCTCCGCAACCGCATTTCTTGCCTGACGGGCGATGACCGGGAACAAGCGCACAAACATGATTGGGTCCCAGCGGGTAAGGCGCAACAACGGCAAAACCTGGGACAGCGAGATTTCTTCAAGGTAGGCATTCAACCAGCTCATCATGGCAAACAGGTCGTCGGGGCCGAATGCCGTTAATGCTTCATGATAGGCCTGATGCGTGGTGGTGAACTCGTCGCCAGGATTGCGCTGGATGAACGCGCACAGATTCAGGTTGGTAAAGTGCTTGGACGGCAGAAAGGCGTGGCCGCCTTTAGCGCAAAAATATTTCCCAATCGCATCAAAGTTGACGACCTGCGAGAAGCATTTGCCGCCGGCATGAAGATCCAAAGAGGGCTCACGCGCCGCCAGCGCGAGGTCCTGTTCATGCGTGATTCCTTTATCAGCGCCCAGGACAAGCATCCTGCCGTCACTTGAGCTGCCAAGTTGCTGCAACGTCTGGAGCGCGCTGGCAGGAAAAGTGACTGTAGCGGTGGAAAGCCGGGTGCGATACTGCTCCAGGATGCCGTTCCATACATTGTCTGCGTAATGCTGGGGCGAGACGGCGGAGGTCTGATAGGAAAACCTCAAGTCTTTAAAAGACTGGATCTCGCCATCTGCCGCCGCTGAAGTGGTCACAAGGAATTCGTGGATTCCGCCGCTCTGGATCGCGAATGCATCCTGAGGCAGGCTATCGAAAACATAATTAGCTATAACGACGAGCGGGCCCCTGGGCTGTGACTGATACTCTTCTCCGGCCTGAAAGGTTGCAAATTCGAGCACCCCGCTGGAGACAAATTCCTGCAGATAAGAATTGGATCGCCACTCCGCGATCAGGCTTTCAGACGTATCCGTCATGCAATAACGCACATGTTGCAAAGGTACGTTTTGGCGCTGCAATAAGGGAGCCAGCTTGCGCAGAAAGAGATAAGAAAATTTACCGGTGCCGGCGCCGAGTTCCAGAATGCGCAGAGGGTTCTCCGGCGAAAGCGACTGATAACCACGTTGCGCCGAGGACATGCAATCCTGCAGAAATGCCGCCACGATTCCGGCAAAGATTTCAGCAATGAAAGGATTGTTGGTGATGTAGCTGGGAACCAGATCCTCATTCCATGCCTTGAGCCCTCGTTGCGCGTAGAAATCGCGCTGCAAGCCCCAAATCATCGAGCGAGACAGCGGGACGTTCTTTTCAAGCACGCGCCATTGTTGGGTAGCTTCAGTAGCGGCAGCGCTGCTCGGAAGGGAAGATACTGTCTCTTTGTCCGGCATGGGGGAATATTAACGCAAAATGGCAGCGCAAAAGAGAGGGGCTCCAGGATAACCATCCTGAAGCCCCGAAGGAAAAACCGGTTTAACTGCGCGGAGGGAAGACTCCCTGGAGAGCGATGATGAAGGTGAGGCCCAGATACGGCATCATGTTGTTGTGCGGCAGACTGCTGCCGGCTATCGACGTGCCGAACGGGCTCATCTGCACGTTGGTCGGCGCATTGCTAGGTACATAGAGATTGCCTCCGCCTAGCTTCGCCCCTGACGCCCAGGCATTGTTGGCGGGCGTTGTTTGATTGCTACCAGTGGAACCCTGCGCACTATGGGAATGCGCAGGCATTTCCGATTGCAGCAGCGTAACGTTCTGCTCACCGCCGGTCTCTCCCAGGTCACGCAGGCTGAGTCCCGGCCCCTGGCCTTGCTGCATGGGCGCGGAGCCTTGCAGGTTGGGCAGCGCGAAGGTGCTCTTGCCGTCACCGCCATAGGTGGTGCCAAGAAGGGAGAACAGCGCGGTGTTCTGGCTGATGGGCATGAGCTGGCCATTACAGAGTGCCCAGCCCGTGGGAGCAAAGTTCCCGGCAAATATTCTGATTTCAGCAACAAATGGATTTGACATGGATTTCCTTTCGCCTCAATTTTGAGAGGGAAAAATCCCCTGCAACGCAATGATGAAATTCAGCACAAGATACGGCGACATGTTCTCATGCGGCTGGCTGCCTCCCGTGGGCAGAATGCAGGCCGGCTTCATGGAGCTGTTCGGCTGGGCATTTGAATACAGGTTATTGGGATTTGCTGCCCATAGATTGCCTCCCGGACTAGGGGCCGTGGGAGCGCTGGGGTTACCGACTGGCACATGGTTATGAGCGGGGATTTCGGAGATGTTAAGGGTATGCGCGGTCTCGCCGCCTCGCTCTCCCAGGACAATGCCGTCACCCGAGTGCACTGGCATGCGGCCCTGCAGATTGGGGAGGGCGAAGTTCACTCGTCCGTCGCCGCCGTAGGTGGTGCCGAGAATGGAAAACAATGCCTGGTTCTGGTTGATGGGCAAAAGTTGTCCATTGCAGAAAGCCCAGCCTTTAGGTGGGAAATTCCAGCTAATGATTTTTACTTCGCCAATAAATGGGTCTGACATGCTCTTCTCCTCTTAGCTTTTAGCTTGTTAGTAAACGGCTAGGTCTGCGACGGGAAAATCCCAAATAACGAGAGAATAAAATTCACTGCCAGGAATGGCACCATATTGTCATGGGGCTGCGATCCGCCGGCCGGTTGAAGTGCCGCAGGGTCCATGATGAGGCCGGGAGCAACGTCACTGTAGTCGGTGCCGGTAGTCGGCTGGGCCCACACGCCACCGCCGGGATTTAGCTGGTTGCCCGTGCCGGAATTGCACTGAGCCAAGTGGCTATGGGCGGGAATCTGGTTGGTGGTGAGCGTGACTGTTTCAGCGCCGCCAGTCTGGCCCAACGTAAATCCAGGACCCTGATGGACGGGAATACTACTTTGAAGGTTTGGCAAGGCAAAAGTTGTCTGTCCATCGCCGCCATAGGTTGTGCCGATCAAAGCGAAGAGCACATCATTTTCCGAGATGGCGAGTAGCGCTCCATTGCAAAATGCCCAGCCTGCGGGCGGAAAGTTGCCAGCGAACATCCGAATTTCACCTACGTAAGGTGTTCCCATGCTGCTTTTATCTCCT
>DASXJO010000239.1:0-1624 GCA_036497385.1 Candidatus Angelobacter sp.
CAGCGTTTTGCCTTCACCGGTCTTCATTTCGGCGATCTTGCCTTGGTGCAGCACAATTCCGCCAATCATCTGCACGTCAAAGTGGCGCATGTTCAGCACGCGCCGGCCGCCTTCGCGGGCCACGGCAAACGCTTCCGGTAAGATCTCGTCCAGGGCCTGGTTGCGCGCTTCAATCCGCCGCTTGGTCCAGTCTTCAATCTGGCTGCGGATGTCCTGGTCCGGAGCGGTCTTCATTTCCGCGCTCAGGCGGGCGATCTCCGTGTCCGCTTCCTGCGTGCGCTCTTTAATGCGTGCGCGGAACTCCGCCGTCTTGGCGCGGAGCTGCTCGTCTGTAAGCTGCTGCAACTGCGCCTCAAGCGCGTTGATCTGGTCCACCTGCGGACGCATCCGCTTGATCTCGCGTTCATTACTGGTGCCAAAAACCTTGGCTAATGCTTTTCCTATCAAGTGTGGTTTTCCCTTAGAAGTTACTCGGTTGTCAGGACAAAGTTACTCAAATTTAAGCCTAACATATTGGATGAGGCTTGCCTCCGTAGCGGTTCCGGCGATGTCCGGATGCCCCGCCCCCGAACCTTCGAACCTTCCTAATTCCTCCGCTCCCTCTGTTCCTCTGTATTCAAAGGTTTCGGGTGTTCCAATCTTTGACGATGTTTGGCAATCTTGGACTTCTAGCGATTCCGAAAAGTCCTGAGTGTCATCCGTTTCTATCAGTGGGCAAGGTTCTGGTTTTTCCGACTTTTGCGCCTGTCGCTGGGAATGTCTGATAACAACGTAAACAGCTGCAAACAAACAACTTATGGTAGCATTACTGCTTACGAAAAGCAAGCAATTTCTTGTCACCCAGAAGCGAATTTCCCTCAATGCTCGCGTCCTTATAGCGATTCCCCAAATCCTGTCGTTCTCACCCATTCCGCTCAAACCCTGCCATCCCACAGTCCGAGCGACCCTGATCGGAGGGGAGTAAGGGCGAGTGGAAGGATCCCGATACCCCGTCCTGTGCGATGCCGCGTCAGGGCGTTCTCACGACGCGTTTCTATCCACAAACTCTATTCGTCGCTGTAGAAAATCTTGGACCGCAGGCGCCCTCGCCTGCGAGCTGAACTTTGTGCTGCCGCGACACTAACTCGTTTGGTTCCCCGATCTATAAAGATCCAGACGCACAAGAAAATCTTTCCTCCGCGACCTGCCGTCCCGAGCCTGTTACATGCAATTCCCGGTGCGTAGGGAATCCCCGAGACGCGCGGTTTCGGGTGTTGGGACAGACAGGCGAGGGAACTGCTCCGCTGCTCTGAGGGAACTGCTCCGCTGCTCTAAAGGGTACCCGAAATTGCCTACCGCCAAAGCTTATGCCGATTCCACAACGAACCGAAGAGTGCCGCAATTTCAGTTCGTGTAGAGTTTTTGAAGACTCTCAAACCCTGTCTTCCTGACCGAGTCCGCACGACCAGAGGGAGTAAGGGCGAGTGGAAGGACCCCGACACCCTGTCCTGTGCAATGCCGCACCAGGGAATTCTCACGACAAACCTCCGAGCGCAAGTTCTTCGGAGCTTTGCTTGAAAGACAACGCTGTCGCCGCGACGATGAAGCGCCGTTAGGCGCGACCACAAGTTAGCCCAGTGCGGCC
>DASXJO010000240.1:0-2922 GCA_036497385.1 Candidatus Angelobacter sp.
CAACAAGCCCAGCAGCAATGCGGTCCCCGCAATGCGCCAGCGCAGGTTGATCTCCCAGCGGCGCTTCTTTTCCGGGGTCACGCTCAGGTGAAGGTAATCCGGCGTGTAATACATCAGCACAGCAGCTGCGATGGAGGCCAATAAGAACGCAACTGTCTCACTGCTGCGCCACCTCCCGTTGAACGTAACACGGGATAGGGCAGCGACCGCTAAAAATCCAAGGCACACCGCGCCGCCCCAAACCCGGCTGCCTCGAAAAAAAATTTCCTGGTCGCGATAGTTCATTCGCTCAGATTAGAGTGCTCGGCCATTTTACAAGACCGTGCATCTACACTCCTGTTATCCTTCGGCGCATGAGTCTTTCTGTTTGCATCATCACGCTCAACGAAGAAGCGAACATCGGCCGCACGCTAAAGAGCGTGAAAGAGATTGCGGACGAAATCATTGTCGTCGATTCGGGCAGCACCGACGCGACCGTGGGTCTGGCCCAGCAATTCGGGGCAAAGGTATTTGTGGAACCGTGGAAAGGCTTTGCGCGGCAGAAGAACTCGGCATTGGAAAAGGCAACGTGCGACTGGATTCTCTCACTGGACGCCGACGAAGAAGTTAGCCCGGAACTGGCGGCCAGCATCAAGGCGCTAATGACCGGAAGCACGCCGCAGTTCGCGGGATACACGATGAACCGCCGCAATCTGTATTTCGGCAAGTGGATTAAGCGCAGTGGTTATTATCCTGATCCCAAGCTGAGGCTGATAAAGCGCGGCGCGGCAACATTTGAACTGCGCGACGTGCATGAGGACATGAAGATGGCCGGCGAACTGGGCCACCTGAAGGGCGACATGATCCACCACGCCTATCCGACGCTGGAAAGTTTTATCGAACACGCGAACCGCTATTCGTCACTGGGCGCGGACATGGTGGCGCGCGAGCGCAAGGTCAGTTTCAGCGTAACGAACATTGTGTTGCGTCCGCTGGTTCGTTTCATATGGGCATATTTTTTCCGCGGCGGCTTTCTGGACGGACGCGAAGGCCTGCTTGTACTGATGAACCATGCCGCCTACGTGAGCTGGAAGTATGCGAAAGCGTGGGAGAGATCGAAATCTAAATTGCAAGTGGGAGATTAAACCAACACCAAAATCTAACCGCGGAGGCGCGGAGACCCGGAGAAACCGAGAGCAGAGAGGATTTCGTTCGGAAATTCTTCGCAAATCCAAACTTCGTTTCTGGCCGTACTATAAAACTTCGTTTCTGGCCGTACTATAGATGAAGGTCTGGTGACAGCATGTTCGATCCGATAGACACATCTTCGCAAAGTAAGACGTCCCGTCGGGCGTTCCTTGCTGCTGCCGTGACCCTTGGCGGAGGACTATACTTTTCTTATATGGGTATCTTTTCAAACAAAACCGAGACAACGGAAGCTGGTGGTGAGCATAAGCAGAGCGGCGCGCCGCAGGAAGTGGATATTGTGGAGTTTACCGACTCCGGCGAGCGCAAAGACAGGGTGCACGTTCCCAAGGTGGTGAAGACCGAGAGCGAGTGGAAGCAGCAGCTTTCACCAGGCGCTTACAACGTGACGCGAGAAGATGGCACGGAGAGGGCTTTTACCGGCGAGTACTGGAACAACCACGAGCCGGGAATCTACCGGTGCGTGTGCTGTGGAACGGCGTTGTTCAGTTCCGACACAAAGTTTGAATCGGGCACAGGCTGGCCGAGTTTTTATCAGCCGATTGCCGAGGAAAACGTCGCGTCGCTTAATGACAGCACCTTTGGCATGCGCCGCACGGCGGTGGAATGTAAGCGCTGCGGCGCCCACCTGGGCCATGTATTTAGCGATGGTCCGCGCCCAACCGGGCAACGCTACTGCATGAATAGCGCTTCATTGACCTTCAAAAAGAAGGCCTGAGCTGGTTATTGCTATTCCTACATCGTCATCCCGACGGCCGTGAAGAGAGTTCGCGTTTTCATCAGCGAACGAGCAGGACGGAGGGACCTTGTGCTTTGAGTCTTTATTAATTATTCCGATGAAACAAAAGGTCCCTCGCTCCTATTCGGACGCTGACGAGAGCGCGTCCTCATTTACGGAACTCGGGATGACGATTTAATGGATGATAGGAGATTCAATGTTACCTCGATTCGCGAATGCCCTCTTGATGATGTGCCTGGGCACCACCATCGCCTGCCATGCTTCCAGCGCGGCGGTGAAGCTGCCCAATCCGGCAGCCGACGAGCCGCTCAGCAAAACTAAAAGCTCAGAGACCGTGGTGTTGGCGGGCGGATGCTTCTGGGGCATACAGGCCGTGTTTGAGCACGTGAAAGGCGTGACCAGCGCTACCGCTGGATATTCCGGCGGATCGGCGAACACGGCGCAATATGAAACGGTGAGCACCGGCCGCACAGGGCACGCGGAATCGGTGAAAGTGGTTTACGATCCATCGCAGGTTTCCTTTGGGCAGATATTGAAAGTGTTTTTCTCCGTGGCCCATGATCCCACTGAGCTGAACCGGCAAGGCCCGGATGAAGGCACGCAGTATCGGTCAGTGATTTTCTTTTCCAGCGAAGAGCAGCACCGCGTGACGCGGGCTTACATTGATCAGCTCAATGGCGCAAAAGTTTTTTCCGGGCCCATTGTCACGCAAGTGGTCGCGCTGCAGGCGTTCTATCCCGCGGAAGGTTATCACCAGGACTACGCAGAGCATCATCCCTACGAGCCGTACATCGCCATCAATGATCTGCCCAAGCTCGATCACCTGAAACAAACTCTGCCGGAGTTGTATGTCGGAAAGTAAGCTGCAAGGAGCCGCGTAAATCTTTGCCGCCCATCATCAACGCACAAGCGATTGCGAAGGCTTATGGCGCGTCGCCTCTGTTTGAAGATATTTCATTCACCGTCTCTGAAGGCGACCGCATTGGGCTGATCGGGCC
>DASXJO010000241.1:0-7133 GCA_036497385.1 Candidatus Angelobacter sp.
GGAAAGAACTGGGCGCACCAGCGGTTTGCACAGTTCCCTCCTCAAGTCGCGATTGAGGTCACCACCAAACCGGTGACCTCGAATACTACCTACAATCCGCAGGTGACCTCAGACTTGAATTCGGGAATCAATCCGGCCGTAGCCATCCCGGCAAAATTTCATCCCAACTTTCCAACTCAGAATGCAAACCGGGTATGGACGTTCCAGGGCACCTTTCCTCCCAAGCTCACCCAGGTCCGCTATGGCGAGCCGGTCCTGGTCCGCCATCACAACGGCTTGACGACTAACATCAAGAATAACGGCGGCTTTGGACGATACACGCTCACCACGCATGAACACAATGCTCACCACGGCGCGGAGAACGATGGCTTCACCGGCGCTTATTTCTGGCCCAATCAGTTCTACGACTACCACTGGCCCTGGGTGCTGGCAGGATTTACCAGCATTAATACCGGCGCCACAGATCCACGAGCCGGTGCTCCAAGTGACAGTGGGGGCATCAATAAAGTCCCAGGCGACTGGCGCGAGACCATGAGCACGCACTGGTTCCACGATCACATGTTCACCTTCACGGACCAGAACGTGTACAAGTGCAACGCGGGCATGAACAACATTTACAGCTCGCTGGATCGGGGCGACGAAACTGTAAACGATGGCGTGAACCTGCGCCTGCCCAGCGGCTCCTCCAATGGCAAGGGCTGGGGCAACCTGGACTTTGACGTCAACCTGATGCTCGCCGACAAAGCCTGGGACGCCAACGGACAGCTCAACATGGATACCATCGCTTTTGATGGTTTTCTGGCCGACCAGATGACTGTCAACTTCGCCTGGAAACCATTCTTCAACGTGTACGCGCGCAGGTATCGCTTCCGTATCCTGAACGCCAGCGTGTCACGCTTCTTTGTGTTGGCATTGAGCGATAGCTCCCAGTTCGTTCAGATAGCGAATGACGGCAACCTGCTGCCTGTCACCGTTCCTCTGAAACAGACGGACCAGCTTGGCATCGCAGAGCGGTATGACATTGTCATTGATTTCTCCCGCTACACTGCCGGGCAAACCGTGGATCTCGTCAACTTGCAGGTGCACCAGGACGGACGTGAACCCGGGCAAATCGTAACCGTGGCCCAGGCTCTTGCCGGTACCAGCGACCCGGCTGTGGGCGCAATCCTGCGGTTCAAGGTTTTGGGTCCGCCGCCGCAACCAGACCAGAGCGTCAATTTAACTGCCAATCCACGAACCGCGCTGATTCCGAATCCCATCTTGCCGGCCACAGCGCGGCAACGCACCTTCCGATTTGATGACAACGGGAGTCAGAACCAGAATGATCCCGTCACCACCTACCTGGGGAACGGTCAGGGCTCCTTTCGCTGGGGCATCGAGACCGATAATAACGGCGGCAACAGCACCATCATCGCCAGCGATACAGGAGGGACACTCGAAGCAGACTACGGCCGAATTAGCTCCCAACCGGGATTTGCCACGGCTGAAGTTTGGACCTTGCAAGGCGGCTCTGGGTGGGACCATCCCATTCATATCCACTTTGAAGAAGGCCAGATCCTCAACCGCAACGGCGTAGCGCCATCACCAGCGGAAAGTGGCCGCAAGGACGTTTATCGTCTGCGTGACAATGGCTCAGTAACCCTCAAAATGCAATTCCGTGATTGGGGTGGAATGTTCATGGAACACTGCCACAACACCATGCATGAAGATAATGCCATGCTCTTGCGGTGGGACCTGGATAGCGGAACTCCGTTCCTGAGCCCGCTGCCCACACCCATTTCAAAACCGACCGGCGTCACTTTCGAGACGCCGGACGAAATTCTTCCCAACGCATGACTCAACTCCGTTTGTGGGTCAGTTTCCATGAAACTGACCCACAAGCAGTATCAGCGTCTAGCGATTCGCTTGCGCACCGCGGGCCTTCAGGCAGATGTTCATCGCTCGAGCGATGAATCGCGCGCCGGAAATGAAATGCCGATTGCAACACACGGGACAAAGGAGCACAGCATGTCGTCAAAAAACTGGAAGAACGCTGCCTTCATTTCGCTCATTATTGCAATCTTTGCATTTGTGATCGCGGCCAAACCTCTAGCTGCCAGTGGGGATGATTCAAGCCATTTTCCCAACGTCGAGCTCATTACTCAGGACGGGAAAAAGGTGCATTTCTATGACGATCTGATCAAAGGCAAGATCGTCGCCATTGATCTCATTTACACCACCTGCCGCTACTCATGCCCTCTGGAAACGGCGCGCCTGGCGCAGGTGCAGAAGAAGCTTGGTGACCGCGTGGGCAAAGACATCTTTTTTTATTCCATCAGCATTGATCCGGAAAACGACACACCAGAAGTATTGCGGGCTTATATGAAACAATTTCACGTCGGGCCGGGCTGGACCTTCCTGACGGGCAAGAAAGACGACATTATTTTTCTGGGCAAGAGACTGGGGCTATATACCACCCCGTCCGTGAATGCAGATGGCCATATTGCCCATCTCCTGATCGGCAATGAGGCAATCGGCCAATGGGTACGCAGCTCTGCCCTGGACAATCCCAGTTTTCAATCCAGGATGATTGGTAACTTTCTCGATGAAAATTTCAAGCACGATAATCCGGCTAAGCAGGCTGGTTCGGTTGACGGAAGCCCGCTCCAAAACTTCGATAAAGGCAAATATTTGTTTGGAAGGGATTGTATCGCGTGCCACACCATCGGACATGGAGACAAGATCGGGCCAGATCTGCTGGGCGTAATCCACGTCCGCAGCCGGCAATGGTTGACGCAAATCATTCAGCACCCTGACCAGTTGCTCGACGGAAAGGACCCAATTGCAACGGCGCTCCTGACAAAATACAGCGTGCGGATGCCCAACATCTACGTGGGTGATGTGGATGCCGGCTATATCATCCGCTACATTGAGGAGCAAACCCTAGCGCAAGAGAAACAGGCAGGCGGTGGCAATGCAACAAAAGTTGGGAACCAATAGCGACCCCGACCAAATTCCGCCCACAAAATAGCGAAGCGTTTTGAAGAACGCACAAAATTAGGCGGCGGATGTATTTTGTTAAGCGAAGATTTTTTGGGCGCGAATAATTGCGAGAAGATTCTCCATGGCGAGACAAGTGTCCACGACAGTCGTGCCGAAAAGACGCAAAAATCACGACCCTTCCTTGCGCCGCAGGCCCGGGGTCCCCTGCCCGCGCCTCGCGTGACGGGGTGGAGGCTCGCGCGCAGCAACGCGAAGCGCCTCTATCCCCGAGCGGCGCAAAAAAGCCCAGGCACCTTCGTCCCGGGCTCATTCACTTAGTTATTTTATTGCAGTGTGGTGCTTAAAGGTCCCAATCCGGTCTTTGCGTCGGGCAGGCTGATCATGGCCACGGGGCCGGATTTATGTTCGCCGTTGAACGGCTTAGGATGAGTTGGATCGAAACCGCAACGGGCAGCGGCATTCGGATCGTCAAACCAGAAGCCGACGTGAAACGTATTTGTTGGAGCCAACCGCACATCGGGATCAAAACCAAAGATGTCATCCAGCAGAATTGTCTGGATGCGGACGTGGCCGTTGTCACTGTGCTCAACCTGAATATCGGACTGGTACCACGCCAGCCCAAAGCTGCCGTTGAACACATTGGTGAACGCCGGATCTTTTGAGCCGTCGGCCAGCAGCGGGCTGCGCTGCACGGTGAACAGGTCAAACGCCAGCCCCGGACGGATGCCGTCCAGGTCAAGAATCAGCGTGTCATTCAGCTTGCCTCGGATCACCGTTGCGCGCGCCGTTGGCTCCTCAGTGTGGCTGGCCCGCAGGCATTCAATGGTGTCCGGGTTCGGCGTAAGGTTAAAGGTAATCTCGTCGGCCTTTTGTGCGCTGGCAACGCCGGAAAGCGCCAGCGCCGCGGTTGCCATCAGAAATGCCGCTGTGATCTTTCCTGCGGCTTTATTAAACCAAGTTTTGCTTGTGTGATTATCGTTCAATTGCTTCTCCTTTATTATTTGCTGTGACGTATGAGTTGTTCTCCCTGGGTTCGTCGTTTTCAACTTTTGCGATCGCCGATCTTTTCAATCGGCGATCTTCAAGAGCGAGGTTTGCGATTTCGCATCCTCGATGAAAAAGTGTTAGCGCTTCAGTCCCGGCGACGCCGGCCGTAACATCAGAAAATCGAATCCCGGCGCCCACGTATTTACAGGAGCTGCAGGCTGCACGGTTTGCACGGTCTTCTCTTCGCCGACAACGTCCATGCCCGGTTGATCTTTGTTCACCCAGATCTGGATGAGCTGAGCAGTTTTGGTATGCGTGTTGAAGACCAGCTTGGGCTTGTCGGCCAAGCCGCCTGCGGTCCTGGGCCGCGTGGCGATGTTGGCCACAATGCGGTTGCGCGAATCGCGCATGGCCACAACTCCCGGGCTGGCCATGATGAAGTCATAGCGTCCCGGCTTGAACGTCCGCTCGCCGATCTGAAAATCGAACGGCACTTCGGACGAAACAACGTCATACAAGCGGGCCTGCGCCAGTGTCGGCAGCAACGCCGCCAGTGAGCCCGCGATCAGCGCCATATGCAAAAAGCGTCTCATGGTGTCCCAGGTTGCAATGGCCATGGATTTCCAGGGCTGGCGCAGCAGAATGCTGTAAATGGCGTACATGGCGGACGTGTTTGTGTCCCGGAATTCCCCGCGCGGAAGTGAATTGGTCACGGCTGTATCTCCTGCTAAATTGAATTTTTTTGAATCGTTTGGTGGCCGCCGCGAATCGTTGGCTACATAGATCACAACTGCCACTTCTGCATTAGGCATCACCAGGGTTTCGGGAGTCCTTCCTGCACGATTGCTTATTTCTGACTTTTTTAGGAGCAAGCTATGCCGAGAATTGCCGTGTACCGCTTCGGCCCTTTTGAACTGGATGCGGCGGAGTATCGCCTGCTGCGCGATGGCGTTGAAGTCCCGCTGCAGCTCAAGGCCTTTGAAACTCTTTGCATACTTGTGGAGCGCGCCGGCCGTCTGCTCACCAAGGACGAACTACTGCGCCAGCTTTGGCCCGGCACCATTGTGGAAGAAAACAATCTCAACAAAAACATTTCCCACCTGCGCAAGGCGCTGGGTGAATGTCCTTCTGGCTTGTCTTATATAGAGACGGTTCCGCGCGTGGGCTATCGCTTTGCCGCCGAAGTTGAGCAGGTGTCCGCCGCCGGACCCACATTAGTAATGGCCACTGAACCGCCTCAAGCGCCGCCGCGACGCAAGTCCGTTGCCGTGCTGTATTTTGAAAATCTGAGTGGAGTGCGTGAAGACGAATATTTTCGCGATGGCATGACGGAAGACGTGATTACCGAGTTGGAAAAAATCCGCGAGCTGCGCCTGGTTCCCCGCACTTCAATGCTGGCGTTCCGTGATAAGCCGGCGCCCATCACCCAGGTTGGTGACCAGTTATGCGCTGATTTTGTTATGGAAGGCAGCGTTCGCCGCGCCGGAGACCGGCTGCGCATCACTGCGCGGTTGGCTGAAACCAGCAGCGGCCACTCCGTCTGGGCTGAACGCTATGACCGACGCATGGAAGATGTTTTTGCCATTCAGGATGAAATCGCGCAGAGCATCGCCTTGGCCTTGCGCGTGGTGCTCACGGATAAAGAGAAGAGCGAAATCGGAAAAGTCCCAACCAGTAACATCCAGGCGTATGACTACTACCTTCGCGGGCGGCAGTTCCTTTATCAACTGCGCTGTCCCACGTTGGAGTTTGCCCGGCAGATGTTTGCTCGCGCTATCGTTATCGATCCCAACTATGCCCGCGCCTATGCCGGCGTGGCTGACTGCTCTTCATTCCTCTATATGTGGTTTGAGGCGACGGAAGATAATCTTCGCGAAGCTCTTTCCGCCAGCCGTCGCGCCGTGGAACTTGATTCTGACTCGCCCGTAACGCATGCCTCGCTCGGCCTGGCGCTGTTTTTGAGCAAGGACTATGTCGCCGCGCAAAATGAATTTGAAACCGCTCTCGGACTGTGCACGGAGTTGTTTGAAGCCTATTTCTTTTACGGACGCTCCTGCTTCGCCCAGGGTCAGTTTGAAAAAGCCGCGGAGCTCTTTCTCAAAGCCAGCCAGGCCAGTCCCGCGGATTATCAGGCGCTTTCACTGCGCGCTCTGTGCTTTCGCGCCCTCCATCGTGACGCTGAAGCTCGCCAGGCATATCGCCAGTGTCTGCAGAGAATTGAGAGCCATTTACAGCTCAATCCTGACGACGTCCGCGCCGTCTATATGAAGTCCGGATCTTTGGCGGGACTTGGCGAACCGGCTCAGGCGCTGGAGTGGTCAGACCGCGCTTTGTCCATGGACCCGGAAGAACCGTCGGTGCTTTACAACGTCGCCTGCAATTACTCGCTTCTCAACGAAACAGAGAAAGCGCTCGATTGCATTGAAAAGGCTTTTGACAAAGGCTTTGGACACAGGGAATGGATGGAGTATGACCCCGACTTTACGTCGATCAAGAACCATCCCCGCTTCAAGGCTCTGATGCGTGATCTGGCAGCAGCGCGCGCTGCGTGTTAGTTGCGATGCAGGCGACGCCGAACAGGAACCGTAAATCCCGCGTGCAATAGTTCGCAGTTCTTTCTCAAACATTGCTGATCCGCGTTTATCCGCGTCAATCCGCGGTAGGTTTTTGGCCTTTCCGATTCCCCGATGTCCCAATCCCACGATTTTTCTGATCAGTGTCATCAGTGTCGATCAGTGGTAAGTTTCAATTACCAGTACGTCAGGCTCACCTTATCCAGCCAGACGGAATACGGCGTTCCGGTAAGATTGGCGTCGGATTGATAGGCGATATCAACGCCGCTATTTTTATCGCCGGTATGCGGCATGCTCAAGTTCACCGCCTGCCGGAGCCCATTCATGGTTACAGCCGTGAAGATCACGTCGCCGCCAGGCTGCCGCTCAAACTCCCAAACCAGATGCACCCAGGTTTTGGCCGCCGGTTCGGCGCATGTGGCGGCAGAGCCTACCCATCTGAATCCCACGGGGTCCCAGACGCGCCAAGTGTGTCCGCCGACGAGGTCGCACTGCGTGGAAAAGTTATAGCGTCCGCCGTCGGCGCTCTGCGTCACATTGAACTCAATCGCTTGCGCGGCGGCAGGATTGTCGACGTAGAAGTTCAGGTCG
>DASXJO010000242.1:0-5182 GCA_036497385.1 Candidatus Angelobacter sp.
ATAATTTGCTCTGCCTGTGATTTTCGCTGTCTACTCAGATTCTACGAATCAGCAAAGACCGGACGGAATCTGAATCCGTCCGGCCTCTTATTCAGTCGTTTTAGTACGAATGTTTTGGCTTTGGTTCTGGCACGGGCGGAGCAGTCACAATGATTTTTGGAGTACCTGCCTGTGGACACACCCCTGAGCCACCCTGTTGCATGGTGACTCCGATTCCGTGGTCGCCAACCGTGGCTGTGGGTGACACCTGCACGATTACAGTGCTATTCGGCGGAATCACGAGCGGGGCGCTTTGTACCAGCGGCCAGGTCTGGCCGCTTGCAGCTTTCACCACGATAGCGCCATTTTGCGTGTTCTGCCAGGCAAAGTATCCTCCTTCGGGTACCTGGGGATCGTGGCACGGATTATAGACCTTGGCCACAATCATGTTTTGTGGGGTGGTCGGGGCCGCCGGGGTGCATTGGAACTGGTATTCTCCAGGCATGTCTAGCACGGTGGCTGGGGTGCCATTGCCGCGCGAGACGCCAAAGGAGGTTTCGACAAACGGCCATATAGTGGTGGGAGTCACCGCCACCCCGGATTGGCCGTCCTGGCCGCTAATGGTCCAGTCGAATGTCTCGCCTGCGTAAACCACAACAAGCGGTGAATAAACGTCGATGTTGGGAGCAGAATTGTCGTTTAGGTGCAGGTGCCTTGCTGTCGCCATAAGAGTTACTCCTTTTCTTTGAACGTATGAGAGCCCTGGGTGACTGGCGGAGCGGATCTTGCCCGTTCCGGTTAAGGGTTGATCTATCGGGCCTTCAGCAATTCCTGAAATCGGGGATTGCTGAGCAGATTGTCAAAAGTCGCCGTTTTGGCGACAGTGGAAGTGGAGTAGCCAGCCGTGATCGCTTTTTGCAGGAATTCCAGCGCCATGGACGTGTTGCCCAGATCGTTGTACACCACCGCGGCGTTGTACCACAGGTCCTTGTCTCCACGTCCGATCTGGAGCGAGCGGTCAAGGTGTTCAAGCGATTCTTTTTTCTGTCCCAGCAGAGCGTAGAGCGAAGCCACATCGCCTTGCAGCGAGGCATCGCGAGGATTGATCTGCAACTGCTCATTGGCCAGTGAAAGCGCTTTCTGAAACGCTGCTTTGGCTTGCTCACGGTCGCCCCCGTAGTAGTAGGCATTGCCCAGGCTGTTCCACAAGTCATGGTCGCGCTCGTCAGAGTTGATGGCTTCACGATAGTTGCGCGCAGCCTCAGCATACTTTCGCGCGCGAAAATAAGCAGTGCCAAGGTTGGAATACGCGGCAGGCGAGGGCCGGATCCTGATCGACTTCTCAAATTCGGTAATCGCCTCCTGGTCTTTTCCGAGGAAAAGATATGCTGCCCCCAAATTGTAAAAGCCCTCAGGATTTTCCGGAGCCAGCGTGGTCAGCTTCTGGTAAATCTGGGCCGCTTTTTCATACTGCGCCTGCTGGATGTAAAAATAAGCCAGCCATGCATACCCCCGATAGTAGTTCGGGCGCAGCTTGATCACGCGCTGGTAAGCCTCCTCCGCCTCATCCAGACGATTGAGCGAGGTATAAGCGCGGGCCAGGCCGATGGAAGCATCGTCGTTTGTCGGTTCCAGTTGAAGTGCGCGCTGGAATTCGGCAGCTGCCGCCTCGTACTTTCCCGTTCCATTCTGCAGCAGACCAAGACATCTATGGCCGGCGGCGCCGGAGTTGGCCAGCGCAACAGCCTGGTCGCATGCCGATTGCGCGGGAGCAATCCATTTCTTTTCTTTGGTGACCTGATATTTCGCCCACAAAGTTTCACCCCGCGCAGCCTGCGCGACGCCAAAATTAGCGTCCAGTTTCAGTGCCTGTGAAAGCATCGTCAGCGCATTTTCAAGCAGCTCAGGTTTGGCCGAGCTGTCATGCAGATAACCGACGCCCTGGAGATAATACTGATACGCCGCCGGCACTGCGGTGCCATGCATGTTGATGGCGACCTGTTCATCCGGCCGAAGCTGAATTTTCAGCGCCCGAACGACGCTGCCCGCCACTTGGTCCTGCAGGTCAAACGGATTGCTGAGTGGCGCCGTGATCGTGTCTCCGCTCAGCGTGCGGCCGCTCTTGCTCTCAATCAGCGTAAAGCTTGCGCGCAGCAGCTCTCCGGATTTCTGCAAGTCCATTTGCAATACGGTGTTGGCCCCGAATTGCTGATAGGCTTCCTGCGGCTTGGTAACTTTTTTATCGCGTATCTGGCTGCTGCTCACCACGTCCAACGTATGGTTTTCAGAAAGCTGTGACAATTTTGACGTCACGCTGGCTGCCAGCCCGTCAGCAAACGCTTTAAGCGCGGGATCGTCGCCCGCCACGCTGACGGGAAGAAATGCCAATGTCTGCTGCGCGACTGCATTCGTTCCCACTGCAACCGAGCCATTACGATGATCGAAAATGCGCGTCCGCACAGCAGGAACCAGAAGAAGCAGCAGCGCCAGCGCGGCAACCACACTCAGAGAGACAAGGGTAATCGCAGCCGCGCGCCCTTTACCCGGCAATTTTATTTTCGGCCTGAGTCCCTGCTCAATCAGTCTCAGGTCGGCGGCAAGCAATTCCGCGCTGGGATACCGATCCGCCGGCTTGCGCTGCATGGCTTTCCCAATTACGTCCGCCAGTGGCTGCCCAACATTCGTATTTTGCTTGCGTAGCGGTGAAGCCGTCTCTTGCACGATGCGCGCCATCACCGGAACGGAAGAATCGCCACGGAACGGATGCTTCCCTGCCAGCATCTCGTAATAGACCAGGCCGAGAGAAAAAACGTCGGCGCGTAAATCCGGCAGCGAGCCCAGCAGCACCTCCGGCGCCATGTAAGCCGGAGTGCCGCCAACCGGCGCCATCAAACTGCTGTTTTGCAAGCTTTCACCGCGGGTCGTGTCATTCTCGCCGGCAACCCGCCGCGCCACGCCGAAATCCAGTAACTTCACGCGACCACCCGGAGTTAGCATGATGTTTTCCGGCTTGATGTCGCTGTGCAGAATGCCTTTCTCGTGCGCCGCTGCCAGCGCGCCGGCACACTCCACCGCGATCCCTATAAACTCTTCTTTGCTCATGGCAGTGGCGAGCCTGTCCCGCAGCGTCACGCCTTCCACGTACTCCATTACCAGCATTACTTCATCCTGGTGTTCAAACACGTCATAAATGCTGGCAATGTTGGGATGGTTAAGAGCGGACGCGCGCTGGCCTTCACGCAGCAGACGGGAAACTTCGCCTTCACTCGCTCCCTGCGTGCTCGAGAGTCGTTTGATCGCGACCACGCGCCGAAGCATGGTATCTTCCGCGCGATACACCTCTCCCATACCGCCGGCGCCGAGGCGGTTCTGGATGTGAAAACGCCCTAATGTAACGCCGCTCAAGTCTTGCTTTCGAGCTGCGTCATACCTGGAGGCAGACTCGTGCATGGATGGGTTTCCGTCTTTGTTGTGAATAAGTATCTCACACGCGGCCCAGCAGATAGGGACAAAATGCCAAGCTCCGGGAGCGGCCATCGCATAAACTATGCAATTAATTGCAAACCATACCTGCGCGGTTGTCTGATGCTCTGCACAAGTTTCCGTCGGCATGCTCGTTACGGTTCACCCGATCACGCGCGATCACCGGATCACCCGATCTTAAGGGTACCCTCCCCCCTGCCTCCAATTAGGATTCCAAACGGGTTGTGAAATGTGATCCCAAGGGATCCCAATTCAATCCGTGTGATCTGTGTTAATCAGTGGTGAGGTTTGTTAATCAGTGGTGAGGTTTCCGATTTTCAATCGCCAATTTTGGCTGTTCCGGCGATATTGGCAATCTCTGTGTACCCCCTCCCCCCTCCCATACCCATCCCAGATTGGCGTAGGGTTGAGAGGGGCGATCCCAGGTCATCCCTGATCGGCGTGGACTTCTGAGGTGCACCCTTGAAGTGAGACAGAAAGTTTATCCCACAGATGTGATTGTGAACGGTGAACCCCTGATCTGAGACAGTCGGCAGTGTCATAGCGCACCTTCGATGTTTTCCAGCAGGGGGTTGGGGTTCGGGGAAGGGGACGGCGTTTGAGTCCCCGTCCCCGATCCCAGTAATGTACTAGTCTTCCCAAAGGTCAAAGTCACCGTAGGCACCTTCAGGCTTTGGTCCTGGTTTTGGTTTTGCGCTCGCTCAAACTCTTCCGGCGTCCGATACCCCAGCGCCGAGTGCAGTCGCTTCCGATTGTAGTAACACTCAATGAAGTCACCCAGATTTTCCCGCAGATGTTGCAGGTCGCGATACGCGCTGGCGTTAATCTCTTCCTGCTTCAGCGTCTGCATGAACCGCTCGCAGCGCGCATTGTCATAGGGATTGCCCGGACGGCTCATGCTTGCCACCATCTGATGTTTCTCCAGCAGCTCTACGTACTCATGGCTGGCATACTGCGCTCCGCGATCGGAGTGGTGCACCAGGCCCGGCGACGGCTGCCGCATCACAATCGCCTGCTCCAGCGCCCTCACTGCCAGCTCCCTGCTCAAACTACGGCTCAGTTCCCAACCCAGTACCTTACGCGAATACGCATCCAGCACCACCGCCAGATATACAAACTGCTCGCGCAGGCGAATGTAGGTGATATCGGCCACCCACAACTGATTGACCGCTGTCAGTTTCATGTGCCGGGCCAGGTTTAATGCTATCTCCAGGCTATGATTGGAATCGGTGGTCATCACATACTGCTTCCGCTGCAGCGCCAACAGATTGTCTTCCCGCATCAGCCGCAGCACCCGCTTGTGGTTCACCACCATCCCCAGCTTGTGGTTCAGCTCAAACCATACCCGCCGGTATCCGTAGCGCCGCCGATTCTCCACCACGATCTTCTGCATCACCGACCGCACCAGCATCTCCTCTTCTTCCGGACATTGCTGGGCAAAGCTGCGGTAGTATCCTGCTCGACTCACCACCGCTATCTGGCACATCTTCTCCACACTCAAACCGCTTGTGCTCTTTCCTTCTTCCTGCTCTTTGCCTTGCACACGCATTACTTCCTGGATCTGGTCGTAGACTCCACTCCGCCAGCGCTTTCGCTCTGCCGGCGTCGCGCCTCGACCTTGTGCAAGGCACCGCGCAAAAAATCCACCTCCAGTACCTTCTCGGCCAAAGCCTTCTTCAACTGCTCCACTTCCTCCACCAGCGCCTTCTCCCGCCGCCGG
>DASXJO010000243.1:0-9919 GCA_036497385.1 Candidatus Angelobacter sp.
TAGGCGGAAGTGTGGCCACGGCAATAGCATGTGCGTCCGCGCCTCTGGCGGCATTAAGCGGAGGCGGTAGGATACTGCCCCTCGATACAAGCCTGCCGAATAGAAATAGCGGTTCAACCCACGATATTGCCGAAATCTCGGCAAGAAAACCAGAAACGCCTGAACAGCGTTACGGCCACATCGCCAACCTTTCCCGAGACTCTTTTGCCGGAGCAATCGGCTCCGCGTTTAAACTCAGCAGCACGTCAGGACACAGCGCGCCGTTTTGGCTCAGGCTTCTTTCGGTAACTGACCTCAGCGCGCCTCCGGCGACAAACCCCGCAAGCATGGCGGTGCCGCCTCCTGCAGCCGCCCGGCAGGCCGTAAGTACGGACGCATTCAGCCTGGCATGGTCTGGCGGTCCGATACAGAACGTTCAACAGGAAACGTTTTTCGTTGAACATCCGCATCTGGGGCAATTTGCTTTGTTTATTGTTCCTGCCGGACCGCAGCAGTACACGGCCATCGTCAATCGCTTGCAGACCAAAACAGTTTTGCCGGTTTAAGGAATTGCGAGAATATCCGGCGATCAAGCCGCGTATTGCAGCAGCAGGTGAAGGCCTTCTTGCTGAATCGTTGTGAAGCCGAGCCGTTGAAAGAGCCGCAGTGACGGATTGAATGTTTCCACGTAGATTGTGACCGGTTTGCCTGCTTCTTTTGCTTCCGCCATTAGTTGGCCCAGCAGAAAGGAGCCGGCGCCCCGGTTGCGATGCTCTGGCAGCAGAGTGATATCAAGGATATGAAATTTCTCGCCGCTGCGGTCCAGATATAAACGCCAGCGGCGCTGCCTTCAATACTTACGATTTCGTGACTGGCCGTGGATGCTGCGCCGCATATGATTTTTCTGCGCTTCCCATTGCATACGGACAAATTACTGCTTCTGCTCCGCTGTCCATGGGACCTGCGCCAACTCCTGCTCGCGCGTGCTGCCATACACCTTCAGCAGAAACTCATTTGTCCGATTCCTGCACGGCCCGCAGTGTTATCTGCCGGCCGTCATCACTGTTTACGGAAGCGATGGAACACCGCTTCATAGATGGCGCCGTTCTGCTGATCGGCGGAAACGGGCGTCAGGAAGATTTCAAACTCGCCAAGCTTTTCATGTTCCAGACGATGGGTCTGCTGGTCCAGCCGAGGCCTGAATGGCCCGCGGAATTGAAGCGAGAAAAACTCCATCTTGGGTGAAGAATCATTCTCGGCTACATCAACCAGCTCAAGGGTGATGGTTCCGGCAGGTTCGTGTTGGACTTTGAATTGGCTGTGCAACTGCTCGCGGAAAAGCTTGGCGTTCAAATCTTCCAGAGGCATCGGCATAGTGGAACCCACAGCGTATGCAACATCATTCGCCGGTGTCAACTCTCGCAACATATATTCATGGGACTCTCATCGCACAACAGACCATAAGTCTTCCATCGCGGCATTGTAGGAGGGACATTCAGTGGGAGAGTGCCGACCCTTACTTTACAAGCGAGGCGTGGATGGTATATCCACTTCGGTGTAAGTTCCCGGCTGGGCTGCGTTCACCGCGGCCACGACATGGGCCAACAGGGGTTTGATGAGCCGCCACCGGGCTTGCCCAATACCACGATGGCTATTTTGCGGTGCTGCAGATTTTGTTGATAGCGGATATTTTTGTCCGTGGAAAGAAGCAGGTCAAACCCAGCGCTCTCCGCTGCCTTAAGCAACTCACCATTGGTGAGCCGGTCCCAGCCCTGCGCTCGGGCCTCTTTCACCGTATGCTCTGGCAGATAGCTGGCAATGCCTCTGGGCGTTCCATGATCAAAGAGAATCAGCATCAGGGACGGACAGGAGCGTCGAGGCTGCGGGCGGCAAACTCCAGCACAGCGTTGATCTGTTCGCGCGTGACGTCGAATTGCTCCATCACTTCCTCAATTGTCATTCCGTCCTCAAGGTTTTCAAAGATGGTGGCCACCGGCAGACGAGTGCCCCGGAAAACCCATGCCCCGCTCACCTTGCCGGGAATGCTTTCCACTTCCGGGCACTGAGACCAATCGAGCGCCATACTATCCTCCGCAACTTATATGGTAGCTGTCTTTCCACATTAAGTGTGAGGAGAAAATTACTCTTGCGCTTCTGGTAATCGACAGAAAATCTTGAATTTTATTGATAGGCCTTTACTGCGCGGCTTTCACCATTTTCGCCGCGCCCGTTTTCGCCGTGCTGCCCTGCCGGATGGTAAACGCGACTTCAGGATAAGTGGCCGCCACTTTCAAGTTCCCGCCGCGAGAGAGCGCAGCCGGAGCTTTCAGCCCCGCAACGCGATGCCCGCTCGTCTGGTCAGTCAGGAAAAACATCAGCGTCGCATTATTCGATAACGAGCTCCACAGCGGATCATTGGTGAAGTCGGGCAAGTCCATCACGAAACTTCCGTCGGCATCCACAGTCGCCTTGGTTACGGCAAGCGGAGAGATCGAGAGGCCGGGAACGGAAAAGAATTTTCCCGCCCAGCGCACCACATACATTGATTCCACTTGCAGCACCTGGCCTCCGGGAGGCAGCGCGACTTTTCCGCGCAACTCAACGGTAGGCAGCTTCTGGCATTGGAAATCGCCCTGACGAGTGCTGCTCGCCAGATCGTCAGCGGTAAAAGTTACGAACTGGCAGCCCGGCGCGTACGCAATGGCATTAAACGTCTTTGGCGTGCGACCGGCGGAGTCGGCACGAATCAACAATTTGTCATTGCCCGCCGCTGCCGCCGTGGATGACCAGCGGACGCCTGACTCGTCGGTGAGGAAATAACGCACCTGAACGTCTTTGGCCGTGATGGGTGGCGCAACCGAAATGGTGAAGATCGTATCCGCTGGAACGGCCTGCGATGTGGGAGCTGCAGTCTGAGCTGTGAGAGAACTTCCGACAAGGGCCAAAATAAAAGCGAGAAGAAAACCGCGTGCTACTGCTGGCATATCCGTCAAAACCTCTGGCGACATTATCTCTCATAATCAAGATTTACAAGCCAGGAATTCTGTTCAAAAGGTACTTAGGAAGAGGTAATTACGATTTGTGGCGGAGACGCTTATACCTTAACGTGCGGGCTTTGACCTATCATTCGCGATCAGTCAGCCAGCGTAAAGACTTTACATCACACTAGGAGCGCCAATCCCCATCAGTGCAAGACTCTGGATCAGCGCCCGACGCACTACTGCCGCGGTAGCCAGCAGAAAGCTTTTCCTTGCATCGTCTGTCTCTGTGAGGATGTGGTGCTTGTGATAAAAGTTGTTGAACTGCTGCGCCAGTTGGAACGCAAACTTGGCTACGTAAGCCGGTTCCGTAGTGGAGATGCACTGCTCAATCATGCTGGAAAGCTGGCCCGCGCGCAGCCATAGCTCCCATAGTTCGTCGTCTTCTTTCAAGAAGCGCAAATCGATCTTGCCAGCAAGGATTTCTTCCGCGCTCAGGCCGGCTTTGCGAAAGATATTTGTGGCGCGGACAATCGCATATTGCGCGTAAGGACCAGTCTCACCTTCAAAACTCAAAGCTTCCTTGAAGTCAAAGGCAATCACTGAGTTCTTGGTGAACTTCAGCATGAAATAACGCAGCGCGCCGATGGCGATCTGCGAGGCAATCTCATGCCGCTCCTGCTCGCTCATCTCAGCGTGGCGCGAATCCACTTCTTTTTGCGCCGCCGCGATCAGCGAATCCAGCAGATCGTCGGCCTTCACGCCAAAGCCCTTGCGCCCTGAGACCTCTATATATGAGCGCTTCTGGTCTTCTTCAGACACGTCGTATCCCAGTTCCATGGCGCAGCGCGGCGTGAGCGCCACCATTTCATAAGAAAAATGGTGGTAGTCTTCCGCCTGCTCGGTGTAGCCAAGCCCTCGAATCGCTTCAATCACGTTGTTCTGCGGATCAGCCTGGCGTGAGTCGATGACGTTATAGATTGCGTTCACGCCGCCAAAATGCGGATGCTCTTTTTCGCCCGACTCGGCGGAGATCCACACCTGCCGATCATCGGGATAGTGATAGAAACGCTGATACCCGAAGTCGCGTCCCAACAAGCCGAATTTCCAGAGGTGATAAGCAATGTCTTTGCCGACGTAAGTCACCGTGCCGTTGGAGCGCACAATCACTTTGGCATCTTCATCCGGACCGTCTTTGGGTTCAGCAGAATCGTTGGCTTCAGCAGCATCATCGGCTTCAGCTTCGGCTTGCTTCTTAGCGGGTTGCGCCCCAGAAGCCCGCTTCATCACCCAGCAACCTTTGTTCTTGCCTTCAGTCTCAAAGTAGAGCACGCCTTTTTGCTTTAGCTGCTCAAACGCCGACTCCCAGAAATGCAGATGAAGGATTTCGCTTTCCTGCGGCAGAAAGTCGTATTCAATGCCCAGCCGCTGCATGGTTTCCAAGTGGCGGCGAATGATGGCCGTCGAAATCAGCTTGGCGATCTCAGCCGCTTCATTGCCGCCGCTCTCAATATCATGCAGGGTTTGCAGACGAAGCTTCGGGTTCTCTTTATTCTCTTCATACCATTGCGAAACGCGCGCGTAGAGGTCCCAGCAGTAATAGTCGAACGAATGTGGCGGCGGCCCGGCAGCGGCGATCAGCTTCTCAATGTCGCTCTTCCCTTTTTTCTCCAGATACAAAAAGCCCACCACCACGTCTGCCACCTGGACGCCGGTGTTGTCAATATAGTTCTGCACATCCACATGCGCGCCCGCGGCCTGAAGCAGACGGACAAACGTGTCACCCAGAATGGCATTGCGCAGATGGCCGATGTGGGCTGCTTTGTTGGGATTGATGCTGGTGTGCTCGACTAGAATCTTCCTGCCGCTAGCTGAACCGGGCTGCGTCGCATTGCTATCAAGCAGCAGTCGCGCCGCTTCTTTGCGATTGACACGCGCATTGATGTATCCCGCGCCAGCGACTTCAAATTTTTCAAAGCCCGGAACCTCGCCCAGTCCGGCGACTAGTTCTTCCGCAATTTTGCGTGGCGGCTTCCGCAACTTTTTGGCCAGTTCAAAACTCAAGGGCAGCGCATACTCACCCAAGCCGACATTCGGCGGCTGATCGACCACGATGCGCGGCAATTCAACACCATATTGCCGCTTCAGAAGGTCGCGAACGCACTGGATAAGCTGCTGCTGTAGTTGCAGGTACAAGTGTTTGCCTTTGCTGTTTGAGATTTAGCGGCCGGGGCTAAGTCACGCCGTAAGTTGATGATGAAAAAGGTGATTATAGCAAAGTTGAAGAGAACGTTTTTCGAGGCGAAATAGAAAACTATGGATTGTTTTCCGTTTCTCAATGTCCATATCGGGAGCAACTACCCAGAAGCTGGTTTATGGAATGCCTCGCGTTGTAGGGCACGCCCCCATCAAGCCCTGGCAGCCGCGAGCCTTAGCTCCCCCCTGTCCTTCTTGTAACGATTGGTCCGTCCTTCGCACTATTAGTTCACTAGCAACTCAGATGAATTGGGGGAAATATGAAGGCCAACATTGCATCGCGCTTGCGTGTTATTAGACTGCTTGAAGTGATTGTCATTGAAATTACCCTCTTCGGGCTCATGATCGCAGCGGCGCTGCCAGCTGTATCACAAACGTCCAAGGGCGTGGCAGCGAGGGCCATAGCCGCGCAAACGGCGAGTCCGGAGCTGGTGAGAGCACAGGGCGAGTGGCATCAGGCGTTGCTGCAGCTTCCGCATCCCAAGCCGGGATGTTACCGGGCCACGTATCCCCGAGTCGAATGGATTTCAGTTACCTGTAACCCAGCGCCGAAATATCCCGCGATACCCACGCATGGCGTTCCCAAGCCCTTTACCGTGGGCAACGGTGGAACCAACGACTTCGCCTCGAACCCCACAGGCACGATCATCGGCGTGGACGGCACCTTCCCCAATCCCAGCGTGGGATTGACAGAAACCGGCCCAATCGCCAATTCGGGCCCGTCATTGTCCGATACGTATACGCTGCAGATCAATGCCAATCCGTTCACGGGCGGAGCATGTGCGGGCAGTCCCAATCCCACATGCCAGGCATGGGAGCAGTTCGTCTACGAAAACAACCCGACCACGCATCAGGTATATATCCAGTACTGGCTGCTCAAGTACAACGCCACCTGCCCATCGATAGCGTGGACGCAATTCCACTTCACTGGACACCCGGAGATTTATTGCTACCAAAGTACGTTCGCCTCGCCGACGCTGGGCGGGCACTCGGTCAGCGAGTTTGGCAGCAACAATCTGCGGTTCAGCGCTTCGGTGACTCCCAGCAGCGACGAGGTGGTGATTAGCATTGGCGCAGATAGTGCGATGAGGACCGGAAGCAACGCCGTGGGCCTGGCAGCCGGTTGGGTTGACGGGGAATTCAATGTCTTTGGCGATGGCGGGAACTCGAGCGGCGGAGGCCAGGCCGGATTTGGCGCTAGCTCCACCATCGTGGTCAAGAACACGGTCCACAACGGAACCAGGAACGCGCCCGCGTGCGACATGCAAAGCTTCACCGGCGAAACCAACAATCTCACACTGGTAGGCATGGGCCCGATTCCGACCCAGGCGTCTCCTGCCATTGAGTTCACCGAGAGCAATGTACCTGGAAGCCTGGCTGCGTGCGTGACCGCGGCCGGCTTTGGCGACACCCACCTGACCACATTTGACGGCCTGCTCTACGACTTTCAGGCGGCGGGCGACTTCGTCCTCACCCAGGCTGAAGGATTCATTGTGGAGAACCGGCAAGTATCGGGCGCGCCTACCTGGCCGGACGCCACGGTCAACAAGGCTGTCGCGGCTGAGATGGGCAAAACTCACGTCGCTGTGTGCACGGAACCATCGCGAATTTTTGTTGATGGCAAACAGCGTGAGATCGGTGAAGGCCAGATCGTCTCCCTGCCCGGAGGAGTCGGCATTCTGCACACCGGCAATGTCTACTTGGTGCAAGATGAGGCGACCGGCAATGGCATACGAGCGGAGGATAACGGTACCTACATTAACTTGACCATCGGTCTGGGGCACTGGCCGGCAAAAGTTCGAGGCGTGCTAGCTAACGCCAACGGGAATGTGAAAGCCATCGAGGCTCGGACCGGAGCCATGCTGATCGCTCCTTTCGCATTCGACCAGCTTTATCACGAGTTTGCTGATAGCTGGCGCGTGCCGGAGAGAGAGTCGCTGCTGTCGCCATGCGGCGAGCGTGTTGTGACTGGTATTCCCAAGGCGCCGTTCTATGCCAACAACCTGCCGCCTCAGCTCCGCGAACGCGCGCAGCGCGTGTGCACGAAAGCAGGCATTAGGGAGAAAGCGCTCCTCGACGCTTGCACTATCGATGTGGCATTCACCGGACGCAAAGAAGCGGCCAAGGTATATGTTGGCATGCGTGCCCCAGCAGCCGACGGACAGATCGTTACTTCAGGAGGTGGCAAGGGAGAAGGCGGTGAAGGTCGCGGTTACGGCAAGAGCGACAAAGAGAAGAAGGAGAAGAAACAGGATAAAGAATAAGGAATGAGGAATCGCCGCCGTCCATGTCCGCCAAGACCATATATCCGGAGACTCGAAGCCCGGTCATCTGGCCAATTTTGCGGTTGAATTCAGGAGATGAACTGACAAATATTTCGATGCCTCCGCCCCGGATGGAGAACTCCGTAACAACCCACGCCGAGGTGAATGGGGCAGCTTGGATCCAGTAGGGCAGCTTTATTAGGGCGCAAGCACAAGGTTCTTCGATCCTACTCGCAAGCTGAAGAAAACGCTTGCTCCTTTACGGACCTCAGGATGACAAATTTTTGGTACTGGATGAAATTACCTTCAAACCCACCCACTTCAGGATTGCTGTTCAACCGGAACCCGGCTCTTTCCCATCTTCGGCTGGTTTGACGCGGCCCACGGCTAAACCTATGATGAATGTTTGCGTTGTGAATGTTCGCGCCTGCTTAGCGGGGCGCCAGCCTTGAGTACTGCTTAAGTCATTTGTCATTTGGTTATATGCGTATTGCCTACCTAGAATGCTTTTCCGGGATCAGCGGCGACATGTTTCTTGGCGCCCTTGTGGATGCCGGAGTTCCGCCTGAAGTCCTTATCCGGACCGTGGAAGCCCTGGGCGTGGACGCGCGTCTGGAAATTTCCCGCGTGGACCGCAGCGGCATTAGCGCCACCAAAGTTGATGTGATCGCCGCTGGGGAAAAGGAGCTGCCGCGCGAAGAGTTCTGGGCAGAAGCACTCAGCAGTCAGGAGCTAGCAGTCAACACTCAGCAGTCAGCAGTCAGCCCGGCAACCGCTTTGGCCGACGCCCACTCGCCCGGCCTGGAACAGAAACGCGCGGAGCAGCACTCCGACCAACACGACACTTCTCCGCAGGCGGGGGAGCCTGCGCTCCACGAGCATGGGGCTTCGCACGAGCACTCGCATTCCCAGACACCGCCGAGGGCGGCGGTGCCACATGAGCATGGCCACAGCCATTCGCATGACCACAGCCATGAGCACAGTCACGACCATCCCCTCTCGCACGAAGGGCCGCACAGCCATTCGCACGAACACGATCACCATTCCGGCCATGCGCACTCGGATCGCGGACTGAAAGAAATCCGGCAGATCATTCAGGCTGCGGGCATCAGCCAGTCGGCAAAAGATCGGGCTATAAAGATCTTTGAAGTGCTGGGCGCGGCGGAAGCCAAAGTTCACAACACCGATATCGAAAAGATCCATTTTCATGAAGTCGGAGCGATTGACGCCATCGTGGATATCGTTTGCGCTTCAGTGGGTGCGGAAACGTTAGGCGTGGACGAATGGATTTGCTCGCCGCTGAACGTCGGAGGCGGGACGGTGGTTTGCGCGCATGGAACATTTCCTATCCCCGCGCCAGCGACACTCGAGCTGCTGAAGAATGCTCCGGTCTATTCCGGCGAAATCCAGAAAGAATTGGTCACGCCCACTGGCGCAGCCATCATAAGCGTGCTGACATCGCGCTTCTCGCAGTTCCCTACTATGAAGACCGAAAAGATTGGCTATGGCGCGGGCACTCGCAACTTCAAAAACTCGCCTAACGTCCTGCGGCTGACCGTGGGTGAAACTGCTGCTGCGCAGCATGAGTCGCCCCCGATGGAAGAAATCACCGTGCTGGAAGCCAACGTGGATGACATGACGCCGCAGGTCTTTGGTTATGTGATGGAGCAGGCGCTGCAGAACGGTGCGCTGGACGCTTTCGGTACTCCGGTGCAGATGAAGAAGAGCCGTCCTGGAATGCTGTTGACGGTGCTCTGTCGCACAGAAGATAGTCAGCGTCTCACGAAATTTATTTTGGCTGAAACCACTACGCTCGGCGTGAGAATGCGGCGTGAAAATCGAGCAGCTCTTACCCGTCGCCACGTGAGTGTAAGCACAAAGTGGGGCAACGTCCGCATGAAGCTGGCCAACCTGAATGGCAGTATCAGCAACTACGCTCCTGAGTATGAAGATTGCCGCGAAATCGCAAAAGAAAAGAAAGTGCCATTAAAAACCGTGATGCAGGAAGCCATTAAAGTTTATCTGGAAAATACCAATGGATAAGGGCCGGGAAAAGTTTTACATTACAACGCCCATTTATTACGTGAACGCCCGCCCGCATATTGGGCACGCATACACCACGCTGGTGTGTGACGCCATTGCGCGCCGCAAGCGCATGCTGGGCTTTGACACTTATTTCCTAACCGGGACGGACGAGCACGGCCAGAAAATTGAACGCTCCGCCCAGGCCGCCGGCAAAACGCCCAAGCAGTTTGCCGACGAAGTATCAGAACTCTTCCGCTCGCTGTTTGGGAAGATGAACATCTCCAATGACGATTTCATACGCACTACCGAGGCTCGGCACAAAGCCGGCGCGCAGGAACTATGGAAGCGTATCCAGGAGAATGGCTACATCTATAAGGGTACATATTCAGGGCAATATTGCGTGTTTGACGAACTGTA
>DASXJO010000244.1:0-5990 GCA_036497385.1 Candidatus Angelobacter sp.
GGGGCCTGAATCTGGTTGAAGCTGCTAATGGTTTGGGGGACGTTATCCTCCAGGACACGGAAATATTCCTTCTTTAGCCCGGGAATAAAGGCGCCGTCTTTGGAAAGCACCCCAACGTCCACGGTAACCAGTTGAGAGGCCACGCGCATAGAGAAGTTATCCAGCCCGTCAACCTTCTTGGGAGTCTTGGGAGCGTCGTCTTTCGGCGGCGGCTCTTCCTTTTTTTTGGGCACCGCGATTGGGCCGATATCGCCCTGCGGGCCTCCTGCATCGGCGGGTGCATTGGCTTTAGGGGTGGGCGTAGGACTGGCTTGGTCCTGCCCGCTCTGCGCCTGCGCCGCTGGGCACGCCAGCCACAAGCCGGCCATTAATGAAAGCGTTGCAAACAAACGCCAGCAGGCGTTCGCCTTAGAAATACGATGAGGTTGGAATGCGTGTATTAAGAGCATTTCACACTGCCTTTTTATGAGGTTCTACATTAGTATAGATGCACGAACTCAGCTTTTTAGAAGCCATTTTTCCCCGCGCTGCAGGGCCGGTTCGTACGATTGTATTTGCAGCACTGGTCTGTTGTATGAAAAAAGCCGCTGTACTGCTGAACGTTCTCTTCGTTTTTCTGAGCCTGGGCCATGCCCAGACACTTGCCGCCAGCCTGCCCGCCCAGCCAGATACTGCCCAAACAAAGATTATGAAGGTGGATGAAGTACGTCCGGGCATGAAGGGCGTTGGCTACACCGTTTTTCAGGGTACCAAGCCCGAACCCATGGGCGTGGAAGTGCTGGGCGTGCTTCGCAACCTGAACGGCCCCAAGAGTGACGTGGTGCTGGTAAAACTCGTGGGCGAGAAGCCCGAGTTCACCGGCGTGGTGGCGGGGATGAGCGGCAGCCCGGTCTATATTGACGGCAAACTGCTGGGCGCAATTGCCTACCGCATTGGCCAGTTTTCCAAAGAGCCGATTGCCGGCGTGACTCCGATTGAGCAGATGCTGGAAATCAATGAGTTTGACCAGAGCATTCCGCAGGGTGGAGCAGCGGCCGTAGCGCGCGTCTCTGGCGCGTCAAGAACCAGCACGCCCGGCAAAGATGACATCAATCCGATGCAGAGCTATGCCCAGTATCTGACGCCCATTGATGCTCCTTTCGTCTTCAACGGATTCAATGAAGCGGCGATTAAGCAGTTTGCTCCGGCTTTGTCAGCGGTCGGCATCACGCCGGTGATGGGCATCGGCTCCGCGAGCAAAGACAAGCAGCCTGAACCTCTGGTGCCCGGTTCCGCAGTGAGCGCCATTATGGTCCGCGGTGATATGGATGTTGCCGCAACCTGCACCGTCACCTATATGGATAAAGACCACCTGCTGGCTTGTGGGCATCCCCTCATGCAATTTGGCATGGTGGATATGCCGATGACGAAAGCCAATGTGGTGGCAACTCTTTCATCGCCGCTGAATGCTTTCAAGATCATCAACACCACGGAAGCTGTGGGCGCATTTGTGCAGGACCGCCATACCGGCATTCTGGGCCGCTTTGATCGCGATCCTAAAATGATTCCCGTAACGCTGAGCATTCATGGCCCCAGCGGCCCGCGCGAGTATCACTATGAAGTCCTGAACAACGCCAAGCTCACGCCCGTGATGATGATGACCACGGTTTACAACGCGTTGATGGGCATGAACCAGTACGGCGAAGAGACGACTTACCGCATGAATGGCCGCATCCACGTCACTGGATTTTCCGACGTGCGCCTCACCAACATGTTTTCTCCCGTGGACGCAAATCCCACGGCTTACTCAGTGGCCATGTCCCTGGGCGAGCATTTTGGCCGCATCTATGACAATCCTTTCGAAGCTCCCACGGTCAGCGGCGTAAATCTTGAATTTGATCTGGAGCCAGAACGCCGCGCTGCGGTGCTGGAAAGCGCGCGCACTGACGTTACGGAAGCGCGTCCTGGTGATGAGATCACGATTGAGGCCGTTCTGCGGCCCTATCGCGGCGACCGTATTGTGCGGCGGATTCCAGTTCGCGTGCCCACTTCCGCGCCCAAAGGTTCTCTGCGCATTTTAGTGAGCGACGCGGAAACGCTGGATCGCGCGCGACGGTCGACTCCAGCAATGGGACGGCGCATGGATTTGCACTCAACGATTGAAATACTCAACAAAGAACATTTGAATGATCATCTCTATGTTTCCTTGCTGGAAGCCAACCCGCAAGCGACGGTGGAAGACAAGGTAATGCCCGCCGTGCCTCTTTCCGTGATGAACGTAATGGAAGGCATGCGCGCAACGCAGGAGATGGTGGTCTTCAACGAGTCGGCGGTGAATGAAGCTTCAACGCCTGTCGGCTACGTGGTAAGTGGCGCGCAGATTATCAGCGTCAGCATTAAATAATTTTTCGTGCGGCACCGAGCCCAGCTTCTGTAGCCTCGTCCTTAGCGAGGGATCCTACGCGTACAATCGCTATGGATTGGACGGGCGACCTTAAGAATCCCGAGTGGAGCGTAATGTCTTTTGTTTTTTGTCATGTTGTATCGATGAGGTATTTCCTGCTGGCATACCTCCGCCGCTGTATCTTCGTTGCGAACAGCATCGCGTTCCGTGACCCGGCCCAACTGGTGCTTCTCGGCATAAGCGAAAGAACGCGAACGGAGAGTTGAAAAGGAACGGCGTGTTGTATCGAAAATCTGGGAAGCTGATAGCGATCCCGCACTAGGCTCGGGATTTCAGAAACTGCTACCCTAAATTACTAATCATGAAAAAAAATCTTCTTTTTGTCTTTATTGTTATTGCTTTTGTGACTCTGGCCGTTGCTGAAGGCACTCGCCAATGGAAAGAAACCGGTTACGACGAGTTTGAAAAAGGCACGGCGCGCGGCATCGCAATCCGCAGCACAGGGCAGATTGAGCTTGCGCCGGCATTCAAGGCCATCTATACCAGCCCATCCTCTTTCATTTGGAGTATTGCCGCGGACAAGGACGGCATTGTATACGCGGCCACCGGAGCGCCAGCGAGGGTGTATCGAATAACGCCCGATGGCAAATCCAGTGTGATCTTTGAGCCCAAAGAATTACAGGTGCAATCCATCGCATTGGGCCAGGATGGCGCAGTTTACGCGGCAACATCGCCCGATGGCAAGGTGTATCGAATCACGCGCAAACCAGGCGGGGCGGCATCGACACCGGAATTCACGGCGGAAACTTTCTTCGATCCAAAAACCAAATACATCTGGGACATGGAGTTCGATGCGCAAGGCCGTTTGTATATCGCCACGGGAGATAACGGCGAAATTTTTCGCGTAGAGAAGAACGGACAGGGCGCGGTCTTCTTCAAGTCCGACGAAGCGCATATGCGCGTGCTCGCGTTTGATCCCAAGGGCAACCTCATTGCCGGTTCCGATGGCAGCGGGTTGGTCTACCGCATCTCTCCTGCGGGAGAGGGATTTGTGCTTTATAGCGCGCCTAAAAAGGAAATCACCGCGCTGGCTGTGGATGCGGCCGGCAATATCTATGCGGCCGGAACGGGTGAGAAGCGCTCCGGCACTCAGCAGGGAGGCCAAAGCGCGCCCGTGAATCCGCCTCCAGCGCCAGGCGTTCCGCCGCCAGCCGCGCCATTCAGTGGCAACGTGAGCCTCTCTGGATCAGATGTTTACAGCATCGCCCCGGACGGCTCTCCGAAAAGGCTTTGGTCATCTCATGAAGATATCGTTTATGCGCTGGCATTCAATTCAGCCGGCAGGTTGATTGCAGGCACCGGAAACAAGGGCCGGATCTACGCAATCGAAAAGAGCGGAGATTATACCGACTTGCTGCGGGCCACAGCCAACCAGGTAAGCGCATTCAGCAAAGCGCCGGGTGGCGGTCTTTATTGTTCCACCAGCAATCTTGGCAAAATTTTTCTGATGAGCAACGGCACGGAGCCAGACGGCACCTTTGAAAGCGACGTGAAGGATGCGCAAATATTCTCTCGCTGGGGTCGGGCCGAGGTCCGGGGCCGCGGCAACTTTGAGCTGTTTGCGCGTAGCGGCAACGTTGATAATCCCGATCGTAACTGGAGCCCGTGGGCGCGTATTGACCTGGCCAAAGATGCGCGGACGGACGTCCCGCCAGCCAGATTCATCCAGTGGCGCGCCGTGCTAAAGCCGGCAAATCCGCCAACGCAGATCGATGAAGTGGCAATCAACTATCTTTCCAAAAACGTTGCCCCGGTAGTGGACGACGTGGTTGTTGTAATGGGAGCGCGCTTCCAGTCTCAACCAAAAATGTCGGCCCCCGAGACTATCGCCGTAAACCTGGGACCGCCGCCACAGCAGTTTGGCAACGGTCACATGGAGAATCCGCCGACCGCCAACAAAGATCGTGGTGCCATTGCAGTCCGCTGGGCCGCGCACGATGAGAACGATGACAATCTGGTTTATTCGGTTTACTACCGCGGCGATAACGAACGCGACTGGAAGCTCTTGAAATCCGACCTGACGGACAAGTTCTATTCCTTCGAATCCGGACTCTTGCCCGATGGCGGGTACACGGTGAAGGTCGTCGCCAGCGACGCGCCATCGCACAGCCCGGAAGACACACTCTCTGACGAGAAAGAGAGCCTGCGCTTTGAGGTGGATAACACCGCGCCGCGCATTGAGAACCTGGCGGCACGCGTGGAAGCCCAGGGTTTGCACATCACTTTCCATGCCGCCGATGATGGCTCTCCGATCAAACGGGCGGAGTATTCCATTGACGCAGGCGACTGGCAGTATGTTGAGCCAGTGGGCGCACTCTCAGACGCAAAGAGCGAGAACTATGATTTCACAGTGCTGCTGAATAACGCACCACCCGCACCGGAAGAACCTGTGGAGCAGAAACGCAAAAAAGGCAAGCCTGCTCCGGCTGCAGCGCCTGCTCCGGCGGCGGAGCACGTTGTGGTGGTGAGGGTCTATGATCGGGTAGAAAATGTGGCGACAGCGAAGTACGTGACGAAGTAAAACCTACCACCGAGACACAGAGGCACGGAGAGCAGCAAAAGGAGCACAATCAAAGCACGCTGAGATTCGGATCGTCAGATTGCCTGTCGGAACTTTCCAGTTGTCATTTCGCGAAGGCGAACCTATCGACCGAATTTCCTCCGTGTCTCCGTGGCTCCGTGGTGGGTTCTTAGATCCTTTCCCCAGCTAAACGGCAACCTTCTCACCTCAGAAATGCTTCGCACCTGGTAATCCGGTTCTTCTTCCGGCCCAATTGGCACTTGCGACTTGAACTCGCCGTGGCGCAGGCGGACAGTGTGCATTCCCAGTTCCCTGCCCGCGCGGATTTCTCGGGCAGGCCGGTCGCCCACAATTAGGATGTCGTCGGGCCTCAATCGGGTCCGCTTCTGGATTTTGCGGAAAGCTGCTTCTTTAGTCAGCACGTTATTGCGGTCGGCGAAATAGATTTTTTCGACAGACGGCTCACGGTCCAGCCCCAGAGCTTTCACTTTTGCACGCTGGATCTTCGGTTCCCCAAAGCTGACAATGAAATTTCTAACGCCGCGTTTGGCGAGAAAGCGCAGCAGCGGCAGTGATCCGGGAAAGAGTGCGAGTTTGCCAACAGGGCAGTTGAAATATGCTTCACGAGCGATGCGGCTGATTTCTTCAGCATTTTCCGCACCGAAATGGTGAGTGACTTCGGCATCAATGTGGCGCAGCATCGGGTCTGTGCGGAAGGCGCGCATGCGTGCTTGGTAAACGGCTTCGGGATTTGCTTTGAGCCCGGCCGCTACCATGGCTTCCGCGGCGTACCGGTGGGTTACGCGGACACGCTGGCCAAGGCAGTCATAAAGCGTATCGTCCAGGTCAAAGATCACGCAGCGGATGACCGGCTTCACACGCGTACGCGCCTGTCGCTTGTTTCTGCTTGGCGAGGAGACGGATTTTTTCTTCTTTATCTTATTTTTCGTTTGGGCAGGCAGCGGCATCTCTCCGGATACTGCGATATCCATTCTAATCACTGCTACAATTCAGAAATGGAGGCAA
>DASXJO010000245.1:0-12675 GCA_036497385.1 Candidatus Angelobacter sp.
AGAAAAGACCCCGTTACCGGACGCTGGGTGATTATTTCCACTGACCGTTCCAAGCGCCCCGGAGATTTTTCCCGTGAGCGTGTCACACTGAAGGGCGGATTCTGCCCATTCTGTCCTGGCAATGAAAGCACCACGCCGCCGGAAATCCTGGCTTACCGTCCGGGCGAGAATTCTCATGCCGATACGAGCGGGTGGAACCTGCGCGTGGTGCCCAACAAGTTTCCCGCATTGGGGATTGAAGGCGACCTGGACCGGCAAGCAGACGGGATGTTTGACAAGATGAATGGCGTGGGCGCCCATGAAGTGGTGATCGAGACGCCTGACCACGGTGAAACACTGGCAACCATGCCGTTAAAACGCGTCGAGGATATGCTATGGGCTTTTCGCGACCGCATTCTGGACCTGAAGCAAGACCGCAGGTTCAAATACATTCTGGTTTTTAAGAACCATGGCGAAGCCGCGGGCGCGTCCCTGGAGCATCCACATTCGCAGATTATCGCGCTGCCAATTCTGCCCAAGCAGGTGGTGGAAGAGTTGGAAGGAGCAAAGCGTTATTTCGCCAACAAAGAACGCTGCATTTTTTGTGACATTATCCGGCAGGAAACAGAGGCGCGGGTGCGAATTGCCGCGGAAAACCAGGACTTTGTGACGCTTTGTCCGTATGCGCCACGGTTTCCTTTTGAAACGTGGATTCTGCCCAAGAGACACGAGTCCGCGTTTGAGAACTCGCCTTCCACCATGTATGAGAACCTGGCACGCATGCTGCGCACGGTGGTGAGCAAGGCGGTGCGCGTGCTGGATAATCCTGCCTATAACCTGGTAGTACATAGCTCGCCGATCCAGGAAAATACGCATGACTACTATCATTGGCACCTGGAAATTATTCCCAAACTAACGAAGACCGCGGGATTCGAGTGGGGAACCGGGTTCTATATCAATCCGACGCCGCCAGAGGAAGCAGCGAAATTCTTAAGAGAGGCGAAAGTCGCGGAGCCGCAGCCCGTGGGCGCGTAGGACAAATGGGGTAAGCGCAAAATCTAACCGCTGATTAACACTGATGGCATTGATCTGAATCGGGAGATATGCACTCAGAAGCCTTTACTGCGGATTAACGGGATGGTCACGGATCGCAATCGAAGAGCGATTTTTGAAACCTCGCGAATGAGCGCGATAAACAAGGATTGGCAGACATCATGACAAGCCCAAAAGTCTGTGGAGGGCGGTAGTGATCTCTCGCTTCGCTCGATTTTAGAAAAGAGACTACTTCAGGGAAGAAACTTCCCGCAGGCTTTTTACCAGCTCAATAATCCGCCCGGCCACATAATCAATCTCAGGTTCAGTGTTGAAACGTCCGATGCCAAAGCGGATGGCGCTGCCGGCAGCTTCGTCGCTTAAGCCGAGAGCCTTAAGAACATACGATGCGTGGGTCTTTCCAGAAGAGCACGCCGACCCGCTGGAGAGCGCAACGTCGTTCAAGCCGGTAAGCAGCGTTTCACCGTCTACATCCAAAAAACTCATGTTCAAATTACCCGGCAGGCGATGCTCCATGGAGCCGTTGATAGTCACCTGATCGAGCCCTGCGAGAAGGCAGTCGCGCAGACGGTTCCGCAGACCGGCCACACGGCAACTCTCTTCCGGCATTTCCTGCTGTGCGATTTCACAGGTCTTACCAAAGCCGACGATACCCGGAACGTTCAAGGTGCCGGAACGCAATCCGTTCTCATGGCCGCCGCCATCGATCAAAGGCACAAGCCGCGAAGCCGCGTTCTGGCGCACATAAAGCGCGCCACAACCTTTGGGTCCATAAAGCTTGTGAGCCGTGAGGGAAGCAAGATCGAGATTGGCGCGGTTAACATCCAGCGGCACCTTGCCCAGCGCCTGCACTGCATCCGAATGGAAAAGCACACCGCGATCACGGCAGAAGCGTCCGATTTCCTCAATCGGTTGAAGAACGCCGGTTTCATTGTTGGCCGCCATAATGCTGACGAGGATCGTCCGATCCGTGAACGCGTCTTTAAGTTGGTCGAGATCGATCAGGCCGTCACGGCCTACGGGCAGGTAGGTTACCTGGCAGCCGATTTTTTCCAGATGCTTGCAACTATCAAGAACCGCCTTGTGCTCGGTGACGGCGGTGATAATGTGGTCGCCTCTTTCGCGGCAGCCTTCCGCGACGCCTTTCAAGGCCAGGTTATCGCTTTCAGTAGCACCTGAAGTAAACACAATTTCCTGGGGCAGTGCGCCGATGGAGGCAGCAATCTGACGGCGGGCCTTTTCGACGGCGGCCGCCGCTTCCCATCCGAAAGAGTGACTGTTGCTGGCTGCGTTGCCAAATCGCAGCGTAAAAAACGGCAGCATGGCTTCCAGCACGCGGGGATCAAGCGGAGTGGTGGCGTGATTATCCAGGTAGAGAGGAAACTTGATTGCGCCGGATGCGAGGCCGTTGTTGCTCATGATTGGATTTTACTAAAAATGGCAAATAGGCTGCCCAGAATGAGAAAAGGCTGCTGGGCAGGCCAGCAGCCGGATAGAATCCTTCTTGAGCAACTGAATGACCGATGCAAACAAAAGTTCAGTTTGCTTCCACTATGGCTTTGAGCCAGTTTTGCTTTCAGGCTTGGCTTCAAGTTCTGTACCCGTCATTGGAATAGATACGGGAATAGACGCGATCTGCACCGTGCCTATCCGGCCTGAAGATCGGTCCAGGACACCGATGCGCAGCTTGCTCGTTTCGGGACGGAGCACTAACTGCTGGCGAAAAGCCACTCTCGTATTTGTGGAATTTGTTTCCTGTATCTTCAGGGTTTGACCAAAAGTGCCAGAAGATTTCCCCTGCTTATCCCAGCCTTCTATTGCCAAATCAATTACCGCAACCTTTTGTTTCTGGTCCCCGTCTTCAAACTGGAACTGGCTGCGATCAAAATCACATTCCAAAGTTACTGAATTAGCACCTTTGCTGCCCGGAGACAACTTTACATTCATTGAGATCATGGTGGAATCCGCGATCTCCGGATCCAGTGATCCCACCAACATCCGCTCCAGTTCCGGAACGGTAAAGTGCTTATCAGGGATAGCGTAGTACGTGCGGCGATAAACCAGTTTCACCTTTTTCCCTGGCGCCTTGACCTCAATCTTTCGGAGTTTGCCGTTCCATTCAGTATTGCTTGGGCTATAAGCAAGGATGTAATAGGAGGACCCCATGTCCATGCTGCGCCCAATTGCACCCTTCAAATCATTACCGTTGTAAAACGCCTGGCCACCGGTATTCTTTGCCAGCAGGTCCATACTATTGTGGACTGCGGAGTATTGAGTGGCCTGAGCGGACATGACATCGCCAATACTCCCGCTTCTATCCGTGTCAAACATACCTCTACCGCCAACGGTAACGTCCACTCCACCAACTAATACGCCCTGAGCGTCCACCGGATATACCGCAATCTGTGCCTGGGCCATAATTGCTGTCGTTTGCTCGACCGCTTCGCGATAGTTCCGCGCCGCCACCGAAACCACGCCTCGAACCGCGTCTTGGCCGGAATCCTCCTCCAGGTTCAGGGGGAATCCGGACGAAAGCCAGATCAGATTTTTTCTGCCGGGGACACCTGCCACGGAGCGCGCAATTTGCTGAAGTGCTTGCAGCGTGAGCCCCACTCGCAGGTCAGCTTTGGATGTTTCAGTATTTTTGATGAAACTTGCCATCCTGGCGGCAACTTCGACGGCAAGGCCACCCCCCGCTTTTATATCGGCGACAAATTCCCCATCATGATTTTGATCCGCGGTTGATCGATTGAGAGCCGAGGGCCTAAGCTGCGCCTGCTCAGCTGCGGCAATCAGAACATCAGAGCTGCCAGTAAAGTCCTGGATGAGGTGCAACTTGGTATCTAAGCCATAAAGAGCAACCTGTCGCCCTTTGGGCATCGCACGAAGAAAGCTCACCAGATGCCGCCGGGCCTCGCCTTGTTCCTGGGGTTGCGTATTGAGCGTGTCCATAAGAATAATGTTTACCGCATTCGGAACTTGCACAGGAACGTTCCTGTATTCATTAGGCGCTAAAGACGCAGTCGGTTCAGAGGGCGGAGCGCTGGAAGACATGCGCCGCTCGAATTGCTTCACTTGCTGCGGCTTGCCATCCTCCAGCACAACAAAATCGTCGCGGTCGAGGTCAGCCGCCGGCTGGCCGTGATCATCCATGGCGACAACATCCAGAACTACCAGATGCACATTGGTGCGCAGAGTTGCCGGTGAATTTTTTTCCTGGGAATCCGCGGTTTGTTGCTGAGCCAGCACTGGAAGCTGAAGTAAAACTGCCAGCAAAAATACTATTCTCTTATTCATAAAGCCTCCTGAACTGAATCGATAATCCTGTTCCAGCTGCAAGTTCTAAAAGTATTGCTCCTTGGGTGGCTACCGATTGTAGTAATCCTGCAGAGCAAAGGAGCCCGATTCCAATGGCAGTTTTAGCGAAAAAATCGGGCCAGCCACATGGCTGGCCCGATTTGGTTTTTTTCAACCCAAGAAAATCGGGTTGAATAGTTTAGAAGTTGTACTTGAGCATCAACTTGATATCACGATGGCCTTGCTGCGCAAAACCGTTAACCAAGTAGGTGTTGTTAGGGTCATTGGTCGCATCAAGCACGTTGCTGTCAAGACCGAACGTGTTATCTAAGTTCGGGTGATTGAAAATGTTGTACATTTCCACCCGAAGCAGGAGTTCATGTCCTTCCATCTTGGGAATCTTCACATGGCGTGCAACTGCAAGATTCTGCAACCATGATCCCGGCGCAACGAGCGAGTTACGACCCACATTGCCGAGGCCAGGAGCAACGATATAGCCAACCTGCGATGCCGTCACGGGAACATTGGTTCCATCGACATTGTTTTGATTGAGGCTATAAATCACCCCAGGAGTTGCCGGTACGTTAGTATTTGCATCCGGCCCCAAGAAAGCTCCATCAATACCAACCTGCGATTTTGGACCTGTACCAGCGAAAGGCAAGCCATTGAAAGCGCTACCGTCGCCATTGGTGTCCAATCCACCGATGAAGGGGGTAACTGGCGCTCCACTCTGCAATGAAGTGGTGCCGGAAACTTCCCATCCGCGAGTGATGTATCCCAGGCCGTTCATCAAACCGTTGCTGCTATTGTGCAGGCCAGGGATATTCCAGACGTAAGCAAACACCGCGCGATGACGGATATCAAAATCCGAGAGCCCGCGGTTTGAAGCGCGGCTGAAAGGATTCTGCGGAGTTACAGATCCGGCGTCTCCCGTACCAAAGGTGTTGAATACATCGGAACCGTCGTCAATTGACTTGCTGTAAGTGTAAGACCCGCGCAGCAACAGACCGTGCGAGTATTGGCGCTCGACCTTTATGCTGCCGCCATTGTAGTGCGAGTCTCCGGAGTTATCACGAACGGTGATAGCGCCACGGAGCGGGTTAATGCGAGGCTGGGTGTTCAAGGTGCCAGGAGCGAATCCGCCGAAGGGGTTGATGATATCTGACTCAAACAAGCGCTCTCCGCGAGTGCCTACATAAGCCAGAGTCATAGTGAACTTGCCAGGAAGTTCACGCTGAATGTTGAAGTTCCACTGGAAAACCGTGGGGTTAACCATATTGGAGGCAACTGAAGTCTGCGTTGCCGTTGGAGTCAGCACCGGCACCAGGGTGGCGATAGCTCCACTGGCGTTCGGGAGACCACGTGGAGTAGTACCAGGGCCGCTTGCATTCGCCGCCGCAGCTATTGCGTTAGGCGAAGAGGCGACGGCATTATCCACGATATTGGTGTACAGGGAATCGTAAAACATACCGAACCCTGCGCGTATTACCGTCTTGTTGTCGCCAAAGATGCTCTTCCAGAACTGGGGCGAGTAGGCGATTCCGGCGCGAGGAGCGAAGTTGTTGCCATCGTCCTTAACGCGGACCGGAGTTGTCAGGGTGCCGAAAGGACCTTTGCTTAGGTCATATCCAGGAAAAGCTAGCTGGTTTTCAGGATTGGGCTGGAACTCATAACGCAGCCCCAGGGTGAGGGTCAGATTAGAGGTCGTCTTCCATGTGTCTTCCATGTAGTACGCCATCTGATCAGCCCGTGGCCGAATCGTGGGGTTACCGAAGGTCTTGCTGGCAAATGTTCCAGTACCACCACTGAAGTTGTCCACAAAGTTTGCCAATGCCGAGAAACCACCACCTTTGTTGTATGTCTCAGAGCCGAAGAAGTTGAACGGAACTTCGTCGCGAATGATCAAACGGGTAATGTCAGCGCCAAACTTGAAGGTGTGGCGACCAACGGTATAGGTAAGACCATCCTGGACTTGATAGGTCTGGTGCCCACGGCCCTGGGGAAGAGCTGTGCTTACACCAAAGCCGGGCAAGCCGCTGATCCCGGCAATAGAGAAACGGGGCAGGGTATAGAGCGGGTTGGCCAGAGTTGCCGCCGTAGGGGCAAACTGGAAGTCAAAGTGGCCGAAAGACGCGCGCAGTTCGTTAACGGCACGTGAGTTGAAGACGTGGGTGTAAGCAGCCACCACGTTCTCTGCAGGTCCGCCCTGCTCCGTGTCAAAACCCGGTAGTGACGCAGGGAAGTTGAAGAAATCAGGAACCAGTGACCCCCGGTCATGCAGATAGCGCACGGACAGCGTGTCCTTCTGGGTTGGAAGAAAGTCAACTTTCACGTTCCACTGGGTATCGGGATTCTGTTGTGCGGGCGAAGGGCGCGAAACTTTTCCAAACTGAACCACTTGGCCATTGCTCAAGGTTTGATTTGTAGGACTGTTGCTGGGATCGCCGCGCAAGCTGCCCAGATATTGCAAGAGCAGGTTGGCGTTCGCGCTGCCCTGAGCAGCCAGAACTGCCGCACCGGCAGGTGTGGGCAAGGTGATGACTGCAGGCGATGCCTTTCCGTAAAAGCGGAACCACTGAGACGTTCCAAAGACGAACAGCTTGTCTTTGATGATTGGGCCGCCGGCGGCGAAACCGAAGGTATGATCATCGAAGCGGGTCTTGCAATTCGCCCCAGTCGCAGCCAAATTTGCTGCGGTGCAGTCGCTGGTGACGGCACCCAGAAGGTTGGCATCTATGGATTGCAATCCGGAGCCTTGATACAGCTCCCAGGCGCTACCGTGAAATTTGTTTGTCCCGCCCTTGTAGATAAGGTTGGTGACAGTTGATCCACCGCGGCCAAATTCTGCCGAGTAAGAGTTTGTGAGAATGGAAACTTCCTGAATGGCATTCGGGTTTGACGGTTGGAATGCCTGCCCCTGGATTGAATTGTCATTGTTGTCCTGGCCGTCCAGCAGGAAGTTGTTCTCGCGCGGGGTCAGACCGTTAGCGGCGAAGTTGAAGCCGTTGGAGGTTCCGCGTCCATTTTGGTTGACATCTGCCATTCCAGGCTCCGTCAACACGAGCTCAATCGGATTCAGACTGGCAAAAGGGAGGTCAGTGACTTCAATTGTGCTGATATTGTGCGAAATTTCAGCATTGTCAGTCTGCACCGTGGCGCCGGTGGATTCAACATTGATGACCTCCTGCTTGGTGCCTACCCCGATTCTGCCATCCACAGATGTTTGAACCGCGGCACGAACTGTGACATTGTCGACGGTCAGGGTTTGGAAGCCTGATTTGTCGAACGTAACTTTGTAGGTTCCCAGATCCATGGCGTCCATAAAATATCCGCCGGAAGGACCCGAGGTTGCTGTACGTACCGTACCATGCTCCTTGTTGGTAGCCGTAACTGTGGCTCCCACTACAGAAGCACCCATCTGATCAACAACAGTCCCCGTGATCGCGCCCTTACTGGTCTGAGCCAGCGAAGGTAGCGCCAAGGACAGCGTGACAGCAATAAGTGCTATCAAGCCAAGCAGTTTACTCGCGCAGTTTGCGAGCAACGTGGCGTTGCGCAGTTTGCGATTCATCCTTTGCATCTCCATTTTAATTTTCTTTAATGTGTCAGTTTTGATTTTGAAGCGAAACACTGAAGTGTTCTGACAAATACTATGCAAGTGAGCTGCCCTTCGTTCTTCTCTGGAAACAACAACTTACATCGGAATCAGGACAGAGTAATCCGCAATTCTGGATTTCAACGGGGAATAGCTACTGATTTTAGGAGATTTTAATGAAGCGTGCTAGTGCGGCTATTTAAGGCATGGGCCTTAGTCTCGGCGAATCATCGACTTAGCACTAGACCAAGGGTTAGTCCTTCACTTGTTAGCGGACGGCGAAGTGAACACTTCACCCGGCCTATCCGACATGCGAAAGCGCGTCCGGAAGTGCTCTGAGATCAATGACACAGCGTCTTTGTTCCGCTGGGGATCTTGTTGGATCAAGTACTTCATGGCTTCCACCAGCAAGCGCTGTCCTTCCACATAGCGTGGGTCCGTTTTCCGCGGCTTCGCCTTCCGACGCGCTGGATCCGGCATTTCCGGCTTAATGGGAAGGGTTAAAACTTTGGCCACAAATTCACCTCAATCCAGCTTATTCAGATGCTGCCAACAGCCCACGCGTGACAAAAATCCGTCTGACAAAAAAGGGGGCGGCCAAAAGTCGGTGTGACAAAAAGTCGTTTTGCCGCTTTAATGCCAAGAGCGAAAATCGGCTTATCGACCCAAAACAATCCGCAACCGATCAGCCATAATCTCAAGCCTGCGCCTCAGCCTGGTTTCAGCCAATTCTAACTCGTGGGGCGAACCCGCGCTATCAAAGTTTTCCTTATTGTGGCTTGATGGTCTTCGTGTTTCCGTTCGTATCCAGATGGAAAACGTTGTCCGGAATCTTTTGATTCAGCTTCATATTGGTGTAATGGGCCACCCGATAGTCGCCTGAAAGTTCAAAGAACTGTTGTTTCAGCAAAACGTCCCGATCAGGATCAATCCATAAAATGATCCTGTTGTAAGTCTGGCGGACTTTTTCCTTGTTTGGCGTGAGGTCCAGTTTGGCCGTTTTTACGCCGTCCACTGTCTCCCAGTCATCCATTTTCACGGCGTAGTCGCGTTGCAATTCATCGCCACTGGCGCCAAATCCCAGGCTCAAGAACGCTTCCACGTCACTCTTGTTCTTGCCCACGTTCCGCTCCGTCACCTGATTGATCTTTTTTTCGTAGATCTGCAGTATCCCGTCTTTGTAGACCACCTGCTTTGGCGCCGGTCCGCCGATATCAAATGCGGCATCCACGCTTTTCCCTTTCTTGCGAAAATAAATGCGGCCCTTTTGCGTATCTGTATCGTGGGTCAACTCCTGGTAAGACTGGAACTCAAAATCTCCCTGTGCAGACTTAAACCCTTTTGAAGACTGGTTCATCTTTGCCAATACCGTCGCCAGGTCGCCGGACGCCGCGGCAGGCTGCCCACCAGCGGTTTGCTGTTCAGAACCCGCTAAGGCCTTCGCTGATTTTTTCGATTTACCGGCGTGTGCGCTTCCCATCAGCATCAGGCAACACAAGGCTGAGAGCGCGAGCTTCAAATACATTAATCGCAAATACCGCTGCTCACATTTCATCATTCATCGTTTCTACTTTCTCTTTAGCAGATAAAGTCCAGAAAGATTCAGGTGAATTCTTAAACACGTTTTTTATAAAGACGTTTTGCTTTTTCTGGAATCTATCTATGGACCCAGCCGCGATACGCCACCACGCGTCCACTGCCATCACGCACTTGCTCAACGCGTTCCACGGTCACCGGGCCGGTAATCGGCCTGAGCACACGCTGAAAATTTGCGCGCACCATGCCTTCGTCCTGGGCATCCACTGCGGAAGCATCTACCTCGTACGTCTTTCCATCTGCGCTCGCAACAATGCCAGTAAGATGCTCGGTCCGTTTGGGCGGTTTGTCTTTGAAATCCATGAAAAGGGGCGCAATAAAGATAAACGCCAGGATCAGCGTGACCATTACGTCATAATGGAAGCTTCCCCGCGTGTATGTCCAGAACAGATAGCCTTTCAACGTGCGCCCAATGCGAGACATGCCTCTAGTTTATTCAGTTGGCGGGGCTTAACGCAAAGGATAACCGGACGAAAGTCGACTAAGCTCCGAGAAATTGGGCGATCGCGCGTGATCGGAATCGCGCGTGATCGAAAATTAAGACATAGCTCACAACCGGACGCATTTAGACGGATCGAAAACAAGGTGGCTTCCTCTGCGTCCTCTGTTCCTCTGTGTTTCAAAGATGTTGCTCTTCATCCGCGATCATCCGCGGTAATGTTTCTGGTTTTCCCCATTCAGATCAGTGTTATCAGTGGCAATCAGTGGTGAGGTTCAAAACTTTTTCGGCGTGATCCGTTCCGTGCCCATATACTTCCGTAGCGCCTCAGGGATCACCACGCTGCCGTCAGCCTGCTGATAATTTTCAAGGATCGCCAGCCACGTCCTGCCAATCGCCAGACCGCTACCGTTCAGCGTGTGCACGTACTCGCTCTTCTTGCTGCCCTCGGGACGAAATCTAATGTTCGCTCGCCGCGCCTGATACGCTTCAAAGTTTGAGCAGGAAGAAATCTCGCGATACAGCTTTTGTCCCGGCAGCCAGACTTCCAGGTCATAAGTCTTCGCGGAGCTCGGGCCCATGTCGCCGGTGCTCAGCAACATCGTCCGATAGTGCAAGCCAAGTTTTTGCAGGATTGTTTCCGCATCGCGCGTGAGCTGTTCATGCTGCTCGTAAGACTGCTCCGGGCGCGTGAACTTTACCAACTCAACTTTCTGGAACTGGTGCTGCCGGATAATTCCACGTACGTCTTTTCCATACGATCCTGCCTCGCTGCGGAAGCACGGCGTGTATCCCGTAACGGAAAGCGGCAGCCGCGCCGCGTCAATCGTCTCGTCGCGATAAAGATTTGTCAGCGGCACTTCCGCCGTGGGAATCAGCCACAGGTCGTGCTCGGCAATCTTGAATAGGTCGCTGGCGAATTTCGGCAGTTGCCCCGTGCCATACATTGACGCCGAATTCACCATGTAAGGCGTCAGCACTTCCGTATAGCCGTGCTCGCTGGTGTGCAGGTCGAGCATAAAGTTGGCCAGCGCCCGCTCCAGTTTCGCGCCCAGGTCCCAATAGACGGCAAACCGCGCGCCCGTAAGCTTGACCGCCCGCTCCATGTCCAATATGCCCAGTTGCTCGCCCAGTTCCCAATGCGGCTTGGGCGTAAAGCTGAACTCTGGCGGTGTGCCCCATTTGCGGACTTCCTTGTTGTCGTCCGCAGAGCGCCCGACCGGCACTGACTCGTGCGGAACGTTGGGAATGCCCGCCAGCATCGTCCGCATTTCCTGGTCGATTTCTCCGGCCTGCTTCTCCAGATCGTCACTCTGCGTGCGCAAGGCTTTCGTCTGCTCCATTTGGGCCGTAGCGTCCTGCCCGGCCTTTTTGAGCTTGGCAATTTCCTCTGACGCGCGGTTCCGTTGCGCCTTCAGCGTTTCAGATTGCGTGATCAGTTGGCGGCGTTTTTCGTCAATTTGGCGGAAGCCGCTCAGCACCTGCCCCGGGTCCATTCCGCGGCGGCGCAGCATCTCTTCAATCTGTGTCAAGTTCTCTCGGACGTAAGCAAGGTCAAGCATGAATCAATTACTTTATCAAAAAGCATTTACCGCGGAGGGCGCAAAGGTCGCGAAGGATGATTCTTCATAACATCTCGAGCGTAGCGAGGGACCTCTATCCCTGAAAAGCACCTGCGATCCAAAAGACCACGCTGAATTCGTTTTCCTCCGATCAGTGTTATCAGCGCTAATCAGTGGTAAAGATCTTTTATTTTCCTCCGCTGCCTCCGTTCCTCTGTGTTCAAGCTTTTGGGGTTGGATTTGATCCGTATTCTCCGTGTTCATCCGTGGTAAGGTTTTTGCCGATGGAAAAAAAGATCTTCTGGCTGCTCTTCACCGTTCTGGGCGCGGTGATGGGGCTTCTCCTCCCGCTCTGGTGGAACCTGGCGCTTACGTTGCCGCTGCTCGTCTTCTGCTGGTGGGTGGTCTACCGCAGCGGGTGGGTTTAACTGAGTCCATGGGCTTTACGCCTTTGCCGCTCTCTCTTAGAATAGATTGATACTTCGCGCAAGCCGACGTAGCTCAGTTGATAGAGCAGTCGATTCGTAATCGACAGGTTGAGGCGCTTTCGCGGCGTTTGAGCCGCGAGCCGAAATCCTGACCCTGAGCTTGCGAAGGGGAAGGATCTCCCGGTTCCTGCAAGTTAGTTTTCAAGGCCGACGTAGCTCAGTTGGTAGAGCAGTCGATTCGTAATCGACAGGTCATCGGTTCAAGTCCGATCGTCGGCTCCATTTTTTATGTCGCGTTGCTCCACCCCGCTTTAGCTCGTTCCAACCGCAATAAGATTCCGCACCTGTGGCAGGCCGCTCGGCGCGTGTTCGGCCCGGCGTCTTATCTCATCTCTCTGCGACAATCGTCGCCAATTCCAACTTGCCCTACTTTCTCGCCGGTGCCAGCTCGGCGCTGACACAGTCGAGTGGAAAAGCCGAGGCTTGGGCGGTTTTGAGCGGAGCGACAAACTTAAGTTGACTAAAGGGATGACTTTTCCACACTTTGCGAAGATTTCCTCTTGCTATTTACGTCTGATGTTTCGCATAATATTCTGTACTGGAAAGAACAAAGCGTACTTCCAAAGGCCACGAGTGGAAAGATACGATCGATCAGACGTTCTGCGGATCCTTCGCATTACAGCTCGGCAGCTGGCAGGCTGGGAAAAAGCCGGTTTGTTGCCTGCG
>DASXJO010000246.1:0-4428 GCA_036497385.1 Candidatus Angelobacter sp.
TCGTTGCCTCCCTGGCACCGAAATAATTTCACCACGCGTTAGGCCCCGGTGGCCGCTGGCTAGGAAAAGACTGCATTGTTCCCGTTCTGCCGATCAGGAAGCAACGATTCTCACGCCGCACAGCTTTCCGAGTAACGATTCACCAGATTTAACGCAGTACTTAGGTGACCGGCATAATTCAGCTGGCCAATTCCAGCGGGAATTAGCAGGAAGGTCGGGGAACGGAATGAGAAATAGGACCCAACGCCAGTGCATAAAACTAAGTAACAACGGTGTTAACAATCTGCCACCGTAGGAATGCACGTTTTGACAATCGATACCTCGCTTTTCCACGATTATTAAAGCACGTATTATGAAGAAAAATAATCGCGCTATGCACGGTAAGACTGCAGAGCCACAGGCGGCTTGGTCGTGGGCGAATCTGAACAAGCCGGGAAACTCCCCATACCGCCGTTTGCGTGGACTAGCTATTGCAGCCGCGATCGTGATACTTCCGATCGTAGCGCTCCACAAGACACCCGCCGCGGCAGGTGCTCCAGAGAGTAGGTTCGGCACCGGAGCTGGAGCTTCCTGGGAAAAAACTGGCGGACCACCCGGGGTCCGAACAAACGTCATCTTCGAGGCGAACAGCATCGTGTACGCGGGCACCGAAACGCAGGGAGTATACAGATCGAGTGACAGTGGTTTGCACTGGGTGGCCGCAAATACGGGCATCGAGCGCGCCTCAATCAGCGACATTACCGCCTCAGGACCGAATGTGATAGCTGCGGCGAAAAGCAGCTGCCCGACGTATTTGAACATCTTCAAATCGACCGATAACGGCGCAACTTGGACTGGCACGACAGGCTTGGAGGGAAAAGTCGTGAATTCCTTTGCAATCAAAGGGGGCACTGTGTGGGCATTCTTCTTTGCACTTCCTAATAACAGCGGCGTCGCGCGATCAACCGATAATGGAAACAGCTGGCAGGTAGTTCCTTCTATCATAACAGATGCGGGAGAATCCATCGTCAGCGACAACGCAATCATCGTTGCCGAAGATAATTTCATCTGGCGTTCAACAGATGACGGCGCGAGCTGGGATGTGGTGGAACAGTTTGCGCTGACCGGTATCAGCTCGTTTGCCAAAGCCGGCACAAAGTTGTTCGGTGCATCTGGCGGAGGGCTTGAAATTTCCACCGATAACGGCGCGAGCTGGACGTTCGAACCGTTCTCCGACATTGCCAGCTCGCTCTCGGCGGTTGGCAACACGATTTATCTCGGGTCCAACGGCAAGGTTTTCAAATCGACTGACTTGGGCACAACCTGGATTGACGTGAGCACTGGCCTGGGTAACGGAGTCATCGAAGCGTTGCTGTATGACGGCAGTACGGTGTTTGCTGGAACGCCGTCGGATGCAGCGGGAATCTATCGAAGCACCAATGGTGGACAGAGCTGGGATCCCGCCGCTGCGGGGCTGCCAATCGCCTCGGAGCTCCGAAGCATGATAGCATTTGCAGGGTACGTGTTTGGAGGGACACAAGGTGACGGAATATATCGGTCATCCGATCACGGCAACACGTGGTCCAAGACGGACGTCAATAACCCTCTGTTGGCCGACGCACTGGTGCTTACGTTCTGCATTAAGGGCAACAACCTGTTTGCTGGAGCTATTAACGGCATCTACAGGTCAACGGACAACGGCGCGACATTTCAACGTACTCTGAACGGCTTCCCGACTAACATAGGCGTGACGGCTTACGCCCTCACTACGACTGGCGGTAACGTTGCGGCAGCGGTGAACGTATCGTTTACTCCATCGCAAGGATTGGCTGGCATCTTTTATTCATCGGATGACGGAAGCAACTGGCATCAGGCCAACTTGCCTATTACTCCTACTGCCATCACTTCTATCGCCTCGGATGGAAGTTCCTTGGCTTATGCCTCACTTTTTGGACAAAGCTCCTCAGTCAAAGGCTTGTACAAATCAACGGACGCAGGCATTACATGGACGCAGAGACAAGCTCTCAATGTGGACATCGAACGTCTGGCAGCAAATGGAAGCAATGTGCTCGCAGGTGATCTGTTTACCGCGTATTACTCAACGGACTTCGGAGAAAGCTGGAACTCTAGCGCTCCACCCGGGAACTGCCCGTTTGGTTGCGGCATCTTCACCTACACATTTAGCGGCAGCTCGGTGTTTGCTGGCAATGAAGAAGGCATGTTCCTTTCGGTCGACAGGGGCGCGTCCTGGACCCCAATCAATGACGGCTTTCCGCAATGCCCGAGCCCTGATGTCGAAGCTTCGTGCGCGGATAATAATTATCTATTTGCCGGTAGCTTCGGTGACGGCGCCTGGCGTAAGCTGCTGGGAACAGGAACGCCGACGCCTACGCCAGCTGCAACTGCGACGGCAAGCCCCTCGCCGAGTCTAACACCAACTCCAACCGCCACGGGGAGTCCGTCGCCAACTACGACGCCAAGGCCGAGTGCAACGCCAAGGGCAAGGCCAACACCACGCCCTCATCCGACGCAGGCACCGCGATTTTAGGAGCCGCTGCTTGCTTGGCGAACGATTAGTAAACGCTTACACAACTGCATACCGAAAAATCAGACCGTCGACTACGCTTACGAAAGTAATTCGATTTTTTCTGCCCGTGCTTGTAGTTGTGTGTCCACTGGCGGCTAGTTCGCCTCACAGTAGAGACTATTTGGGGTCGACGAAATCTGAAGGGCAGAACGCGCTGTCCAGACCCGCTGCTGACGGCTGGAACGTCGTGCCAAGTCCCAACACCGGCTCACCGCACAATTACTTCTATGGCGTGGCAGCTATTACGTCTAACGATGTGTGGGCAGTCGGAGGCTATGGTAACCTGACAACCCAGGCGCAGCAGCTCATTCAGCATTGGGATGGTCAGATTTGGACCTTTACGACCACACCGACACTTCCGACCACTTACAACGAGCTTCTGGCAGTCAGCGCTGTTTCCGCCAACGACGTGTGGGCTGTCGGAAGCTCAGGTGGCGATGCGCTCATTGAACACTGGGACGGCACGTCCTGGCAGGTCATACCAAATCCAAATGCAGGTACCTTCAACAGGCTGTTTGGCGTCGCTGCGGTTTCAAATAACAACATCTGGGCGGTGGGAGTAACCAGCGACGGCGGACTAAGCCAGACGCTGGTCGAGCATTGGAATGGTGCGAGTTGGAGCGTCATTCCCAGCCCAAACATCCCCGACCAGCATAACCAGCTCAATGCTGTAACGGCCGTTCCCGGAGCGCCTAACGAGCTCTGGGCCGTCGGCGAAGCGGGTCCTTCGGCACTGATCATGCACTGGAACGGCACACAATGGAACATTGTTCCCAGTCCAAACGCAGGCATCGTTCCAAAATTGTTGAGCGTCGTGGCAATCTCTGCCAACGACGTCTGGGCAGTCGGCTGGACCGGCGGAAAGTCAGGCCCAGTCACTCTAACACTGCACTGGGACGGGTCGACGTGGAGTGTGGTTCCCAGTCCTAATCCCAGCGCGACCGACAATTTCTTACACGGGGTTACTGCGCTCGGCACGAACAACGTCTGGGCCGTTGGCGAGTTCAATGCCCCCGGAGGCAATCAGCGCACGTTGTTCCTGCGGTGGAATGGCACGGCTTGGGAACAGGTGCCTGGCGAGAACACCGGTCCGAATGGCGTGCAGTTCTTCTTGAGCGCAGTGAGCGCAATTAACGGGAATGACATTTGGGCTGTCGGTAACAATAGCCATTCACTCGCCGAGCGTTGGAATGGTTCCAACTGGAGCATCGTCTCTACGCCAAATGCGGGCGTCGGCGAGAACATACTCAACGGCGTGAGTGGCAGCGCCTCAAACGACGTTTGGCAGGTGGGCTATTTCGCCTTCGGCACTTGGAAGCAGACGCTCATCGAGCATTGGAATGGCATAGACTGGAGCGTTGTTCCCAGTCCCAATACAAATAATCGGCTCAATGAACTCAAAGGTGTGGTCGCCATTTCTGCCTCGAACGCATGGGCCGTGGGTAACGCCAGCAGCGGTCAGGCCCCAGCCAATCAGGCCACGCTGGTTCTGCACTGGAATGGAACAGCCTGGAGCATCATCCCCAGTCCAAGCCCCGGGGCAGCCGGACTCAACACGTTGTACGCGGTGTCCGCCAATTCGGCGAACGATGTTTGGGCGGTGGGTAGCTATACCCAGACCGATCGCGCGCAGACTTTAGTTGAGCATTGGGACGGCACGAGCTGGAGTGTGATTCCCAGCCCGAACATGCCGGACAATAACGAATTGTACGGCGTGGTGGCGGTTGGCCCGAACGATGTCTGGGCGGTAGGATACTGGGGCCATTCTTCGTTTGGATTTTCCACACTGATCGAGCACTGGGATGGCTCTAGCTGGAGCATCGTGACCAGCCCCAATCCGTCTGGCGATAATTTCCTGAGTG
>DASXJO010000247.1:0-2649 GCA_036497385.1 Candidatus Angelobacter sp.
GCATTACGGCCTTACCTCGAACGACGTGGTGGATACAGCGCAGGCGCTCCAGATTAAAGAAGCTTCACGGATTATTGCGGAAGACCTGGAGAGCTTGAAGCAGGTGCTGGCGCGCCGCGCCCATGAGTTTGAACACACGCCGACGATTGGCCGCACCCACGGCATCCATGCCGAGCCGACGACGTTCGGGCTGAAGCTGGCCAACTGGTACGCCGAAACGGTACGTAACATCGAACGCTTCCAGCGCAGCGCGGAAGAGATGCGAGTGGGAAAACTTTCCGGGGCGGTGGGAACGTTTGCGCATCTTGAGCCGGAGTTTGAAGAGAAGATTTGTGAACGCCTGGGTCTGCAAGCTGCGCCGATTTCCACGCAGGTGATCCAGCGCGACCGCCACGCTTATTACATCGCTACGCTGGCGACAATTTCGTCAACGCTCGACAAGATCGCCACAGAGATTCGCCACCTGCAGCGGACTGAGGTGCGCGAGGCTGAAGAATATTTCAGCGAAAAACAAAAGGGATCTTCGGCGATGCCGCACAAACGGAATCCAATTACGTGCGAGCAGATCAGCGGACTGGCGCGCGTGGTCCGGGCTAACGCGCAAGCAGCGTTTGAAAACGTGGCGCTCTGGCATGAGCGCGATATATCGCATTCATCCGTGGAGCGCGTGATCCTGCCGGATTCAACGATTCTGGTGGACTATCTCCTGACCAAGACGACCCACCTGATCGATACGCTGATGGTCTATCCCAACCGGATGCTGAAGAACATGGAATCAACCGGCGGCCTGGTCTTCAGCGGGCAGCTGCTGCTGGACCTCTCTGAGCACGGCATGGCGCGGGAAGACGCTTATCGCCTGGTGCAGAAGCACGCCATGCGCGCATGGAAAGAAGATTTAAATTTCCGGGAATTGGTGATGAGCGATACAGAGATTACCTCGCGGGTACCGGCCAAGCAGATTGAGCAGGCATTTTCGATCGAGCGGCAGTTGAGGAACGTGGACAAGATATTTAAGAGGGTGTTTGGGAAATAGCTTTCTGAAATCCCGACCCTGAGTGTTCTTGCAAAGGGGAGGGAACCCTATAGCAACGAATCCGCCAGTTGTTGCAAACTTGATCAGCTCGTAATGGTAGGGTTCCCTCGCTGCGCTCGGGACAAAGAAACTATACAGAAATCGTAAACGACGTCTCCGTCCGGGTTACTGGGCGATACATGGTGTCGCGTTCGACCGGCTCACGACCGGCTTCGCGGATCAGGCGCTCCAATTCGTTGCGAACCATGCCTTGCGGAGTGGTGGCGCCCGCATCGTGATAAATTTTCTCCTCGATTACAGTGCCGTCAATGTCGTCCGCGCCGAAGCGCAATGAAATTTGCGCGATCTTGGGCGAGAGCATCTGCCAGTAAGCCTTGATGTGCGGGAAATTGTCGAGCACCAGACGGCCGATGGCAATCTGTTTCAGGTCCAGCATTCCGGTGGTCACAAACAAGTGCTGCAGCGGCGTATTGGCCGGATGGAAGGCAAGCGGGATGAATGTCTGGAAGCCGTGAGTTTCATCCTGAAGAGTGCGCAGGCGGATGAGATGGTCGGCGCGGTCTTCTTCATTTTCAATGTGGCCGTAGAGCATAGTCGCGTTCGATTTGAGGCCAATTTTGTGCGCGGTGCGGGCCGTATCGAGCCACTGGTCGCCATCAATTTTGTGATCGCAGATCACGCGGCGCACGCGCTCATTGAATATCTCAGCGCCGCCACCCGGTAGAGAGTCCAGTCCGGCGCTTTTGAGCTGGCGCAAAGTTTCCTCAATCGAAAGCTTGGCCCGCTTGGCCAGAAAAGCGATCTCAACCATCGTAAGGGCTTTCAGGTGTACTTGGGGGAAGCGCTCTTTCAGACCAGAAATCAGGTCGAGGTAATACTGGAACGGCAAATCTGGATGCAGGCCGCCGACGATATGAAATTCGGTAATTGCTTCAGAGTAGCCCGAAGCCGCGGTCTGGAAGGCTTCTTCCAGCGCCATGGTGTATGCGCCGGGAGCATCCTTCTTGCGGCCAAAAGCACAAAGGCGGCAGGCCGCCACGCAAACATTCGTAGGATTGATGTGCCGATTGACGTTGAAATAAGCCACATTGCCGTGCAGGCGTTCGCGAACATGATTGGCCAGCCAGCCTATGGCAAGGATGTCAGAGGAGCGATACAAGATGACGGCATCGTCGAATGTGAGGCGCTCGCGGGCAAAGACTTTGGCGGCAATGGGTTGAAGAGTGGTGTCGTCCGTCTGAAACCCATGCCGGACAGGAATTGGAACGCTTGTGGCCATGACGAAATAATAACCTGTTGAGAGGGTGGCTTCAATTAACCGGGCAATCTGGTTCCAAACGTTTCTGGCAATTCCGTGAGCAGCCGGTCTCTTGCGAATTCACAATGAGCGATTTTGCGGGATGCCAGCTTCGACCTTAGTTAGAACCAGCAATGACAAACCATATCCTGCCATACAGAAAATGGTATTGTGCGGGATGTTACTGCTCCATTTATTGTGCAATTGGTCCTGAAGGTAGGATGGGTTAACTTGTTCCCGATTTGGATCATTTCTGTCTTTCCGCTTCATAAAACGTTAGATTCTGACCAATATTCGGTTATTGATTAAATTTTCATCC
>DASXJO010000248.1:0-4949 GCA_036497385.1 Candidatus Angelobacter sp.
ATGTTACTGCTCCATTTATTGTGCAATTGGTCCTGAAGGTAGGATGGGTTAACTTGTTCCCGATTTGGATCATTTCTGTCTTTCCGCTTCATAAAACGTTAGATTCTGACCAATATTCGGTTATTGATTAAATTTTCATCCCCAGATTGCCCCACCTTTACGTCATCAATCCCGCCTGAAATCCGTTTCGAATGGAGCTTCTTTTCAGCAGACACTTTGGTCACATTCGTGCAGACCTGTTAAGTACAGAAAACTTACTTAAAGAAAGATTTAGAAAGCACTGAAAGAAAGTGCTTGAAACGCATACCCCCAACACTCCAAGGAGAGATGAGAATGAATAGCAAACGATGGTTATGTATTGCCGTCATGAGCTGCTTAGTCCTGCTCAGTTCGGCAAGCCTGTTTGGCCAAGCCACCGCAAATGCCAGCTTGCAGGGAACGATCACTGATAAAACCCAGGCCGTAATTGGGAATAAGGCCGTAGTAACACTCACCAACAAAGAAACCGGCGCGGTACGCACCACCAATACCAACGAAACCGGAGAATATCGCTTCGACTCGCTTTCTGCGGGTATTTATTCGCTTAAGGCCACCGCTCCAGGATTTTCGACGGTGGAAACAAAGAGCATTGAGTTACTGGTGGGAAGAACGTCAACACAAAACTTCAGCCTCACGCCTGGCGGGATGAGTGAAACCGTTGAGGTCACCAGCGCGGCCCCTCTGGTGGATCAGACGAAAACCGATGTCAGCATGAACATCACCCCGGAGCAGATCACTGATTTGCCGCTGATCGGCCGCGATATCGCCGACCTTGCATATCTTTCACCCGGCGTGAAAGCCGCGGACTCCTATGATCCGACCAAGAACCGTTACGCGATTCTGTCCGTCAACGGCGAAGGCGGGCGCAACGTAAATGTCACCGTCAACGGAATTGATAATAAGGACAACACGGTCGGTGGACCGGTGATGCAACTTCCTGCTGAAGCCGTACAGGAATTCCAGATTTCGACCCAGCGGTTCTCCGCAGTAAATGGCCGCTCAGAAGGCGCAGCCATCAATGTGATCACTAAGTCGGGATCAAATAGTCTTCATGGATCGGCCTTTGGGTTCTTTCGTGACCAGGCTCTCAACGCTGACCAGACGCAGCCCGATTCAAATTCTCCCAGCGGCTTTAAGTCTTCCAATCCACCTTACTCACGGCAATGGTTTGGGGGATCCATCGGCGGACCAATCAAGAAAGACAAACTATTCGCGTTCTTCGCCATGGAGCGCCAGCGCGAGCATACTTCGAAATCCGAAGCTCCATTCGCATTCACAGAGCTGACCCTGGCGACCCCGATAGGAGCGCAGGCGGCAGCGATTATTCCTACTCCATTTTTCGAGAATCGCATTGCAGGAAAAATGGATTGGACGATCAATTCCAAGCACAGCGCCTACCTCTCAGTGGCCACACAGGCGAACAACAGCCTGAATGACCAGAGCGACGGCACGCTGGACCTGACGGCCGGCAACTTCACAAAGAACCACATGCAGATTGCCAACGTCACACTGAATTCATCCATTTCGCCAACTTTGATAAACCAGGCTACGATTGGGTTCCAATATTGGAATAACTTGATCGATAGCGATAAACGTGTTCCGCTCGTAACTTTCCTGAGCGGCGAGCAATTCGGCACTAACACCAACGTTCCGCAGAACTCGATTCAGCGCAAGTACCAGTTCAAGGACGATCTGGCAAAGACAATAGGCCGCCACACGCTGAAAACAGGAATCGACTACATCTATACGCCCTTTATGGGTGGTTTTTTTGAGTTCAATCCAACCCTGGAGATCGATTTCGGCCAGGATCCCAGCTGCATTCTCGGTGTTGGACCAGGCGCCGGTCAGCCTGGCTGCGGCCCGGCTTTCTTCCCGCAGGGATTTGCAACTCCCGGTCTCATCTCCGGTAATGGCATTGGTGGTGGAATGAGCATCGCTGTGGGCGATCCAACCTTCATCATTAAGGATGCAAAGCAGCTCGGATTGTACTTCCAGGATGACTGGAAGATGACTCGGCGTTTGACCGTGAATCTCGGACTCCGTTATGACAAGGATTTCGATTTCATCGGCGGCTCGGATATCGCCAACAGCCGCACGTTCCAGGAGCTACAGGCTGCGGCCAAATTCAGTCCTCTTGCAGCTTCACTGGTGGCCAAAAAAGCGACTGACTATAGCAAGAACTTCAGCCCGCGCATCGGATTCGCTTATGACCTCAACGGTCAAGGCAAGCACATTGTCCGCGGCGGGTTCGGACTGTACTACGGCAATACCTTCCAGAACATCCCATTGTTCATGGAGCAGCAGGCCAATAACACCATCTTCCAGACGGCATTCGCCATTTCCGGGAGCGATATCGTACCCGGCACAGGAATTCCGCTGAGCAGCTGGCGCTTTGGCATTGATCCTTTGCCAACAATTCCGGGGCCCTCTGGAACTCTTGCTACCGGTGCAACAGGGCGAATCATGGATCCGAATTATCGCAACCCTGTCACCGAGGAGTTTAACGGCGGGTATGCGTGGTCAATTAACTCGAAGACAGTGTTTGAAGCCGAGTATGTGCACGTGCTCGGTCTGCACCAGAACAAGACGATCAATCTCGATCCCCAAATTCCCGTTGATCCTAATAACATCACCACCACCAGCCGGACCGGGCTTCCGGGCGGGTTCTTCCGGCCTCTGGATGCAGCGTTCGCAGCGGCTGGTGTGCCGGTGCTCGGCAGCGTTCGCGATGAGACCTCTGGCGGGCGTTCGCGCTACGACGGCATGAACATCAGCTTCCGTCAGCGTGGATTCCACAAAGTTGACCTGATCGCTAATTACACGCTGGCCCGCGCGGTCGGCTATAACCAGGATGGGGGCTCTTTCCGCTACTATCCTCGTGATCCGCAGCATCCGCTCTCGCCTGCTGAGTTCGGACCGGCGTTCAATGATGAACGGCACCATTTCACATTCGCTGGGACCGCACATCTACCCTGGGGAATGGAGTTCTCTCCAATCCTTCAGGCAGGATCAGCACGTCCGTTCAATGCAATTGCACCTTTCAACGGACTCAATCTGGGCGGCGGCAGTGATGCGGGTGCGCTCGTAGTGCCGAAGGGCGATCCGACCAACTTCAATTCGCCACTGACAGCAACTAAATTGCTCGCATCCAAGTGCTACTATTCGGGGAATTGCGTCCTTGCTCCATATAACTCCCTGCGCGGCGACCCATACTTCAACATGGATGCGCGTGTAGCGAAGAACATCAAGTTGGGTGAACACCGCAACCTGCAACTTGCGTTCCAGGCATTCAACCTGTTTAACCACTCCAATTATGGAAATGACTTCTTCAATACGGTCGGCTCCAACTTCAACCAGCCTAGCGATTTCATCAACCCAACCAGCACCACACTTCCCCGCTCATTCCAGGGTGAGTTTGGAGCGCGCTTCAGCTTCTAAACAGAAGCGTTAACGACTAAGGCCGGCAGCGATGCCGGCCTTTTTATTGGCTGGATTTGAAGATAACTGAGGGGATGAAGAAGACGCGTATCCCTCCGTTCGCACAGATTTTTTCCAGCGGGAAGCTCGATAGATTACTCTTCGTTGCTCTCGTTCGGGTCCCAGGTGATGGACGCGCCCGAGCCTTCCTGAACGGCGGAGCCGGAGATGCCGCCTTCAAACTGGTCGGGGTCGCCGCCGGCAAGCTGAATCTTGCGGCGCTGCACTTCGCGGATCTCGCGCAGGATGGCCGCTTCAGCTTCAAGGTATTGCTCTTCTGTAAGGGAACCTTCTTCCAGTTCGACTTGCAAGTGAAGGAGTTGCTCTTTTAGAGGAGCGTCGTCTGTCCATTGCTCTTCAGCAACCTTGAGCAGGGTGCGCATGATGAAGTTCCAACCGGAAAAAGGCGCGAATAATAGATCGTCAATTAAGAGCATAGTGTGTCGCCCTTCTGCAGCCCCGAGCGAAACGAGGGGCCTCTATCGTTTATCAATACTTTTGGGAACATGAACCGATCCGTGCGAGCCTTTATGGCTATAGAGGTCCCTCGCTACGCTCGGGATTCAAAAACAAAAGCCTACGCCTGCCCGCCGCGCTCCAATTTCAAACGGATGTTTACAAAATTGTAAGGCGGCCATGGGCCGGTATATTTGAAATTCAAACGGTCGCCGAATTTCTGTGCAACCTTGTTTACGGCGGCGTCAAACTCCGCTTCGCGGGCTTTCTGGATCAGGAACGCGGCATTCATGATCATCTTGTCGCCGATCGGCTTGTTATCGCGCGAAGCCACGCAAACGGCGCGCAGACCGTCATAAATTTCACGCACGTAATTGGCGGCCAGTTCAGCCAGAGCTTTATCTATCATGCGGCCCAGCTGCATGCGGGCGAAATATGTGGATTGCAGGTGCTTGCGCGTTAGTTCCTGGTGGAAGCGATGGATTTCATCATGCTCGCGCTGCAGCTCTTCGATAATGCGGTCGCGGTCCCAGGTAACTTTCAATCCGAATTCAAGCTTGCCGGTCATCTGCTTGAGCACGTCTTTCAGCGATGAATAAATGCTCTTAAGCACTTCGCGAATGTCGTCGTCCGTCCGGAAAACCGTGCCAAAGCTCATGGGAATGATAGTGTAATTCTTCATCACCGATTCAATCACGTGTTCATGGGCCAGAGCGTTGTCACGTGTCGGGTCAAAGATGAAGACCGGCGTACGGCTTACGACGGCGGCAATATCGCCGTAGTGCACGGTGTAGACGTCTTCATTTACGCCGCCGATGCTGCTGCGGCCAAAACCTACAGGAGCGCGCGATTCAATCACGCCGTAAACGTAGCGGCCTTCCTGCTGTTGCCCGCTTCGCGGCTCCATCTTTGTGCTTGCCGGCGGAGGCACTAGATCCAGGACCGCTGTCGCCGGTTCAGCCTTAATTGCCGCTTTG
>DASXJO010000249.1:0-1740 GCA_036497385.1 Candidatus Angelobacter sp.
TCCACCCGCAGATGCGGCAAAAGGAAAAGATAAAAAACGCCCCATACCATCGGCGCAAAAAGACCGTTTCCGCGGCGTGAGGATCTTTGATATTTCCGATATCAGAAACCCCAAGCAAGTGGCGGCTGTCCAGACATGCCGCGGATCGCACACGCATACCCTTGTTGTAGATCCAAACGACAAAGACAATGTTTATATCTATGTGTCAGGCACATCTTTTGTGCGCCGTCCGGAGGAACTGGCTGGATGCTCAGGTGTTGAAGAGCCGGAAAAAGACCCGAACACAGCACTGTTTCGCATTGATGTAATCAAGGTTCCCGTGGCTTCGCCGCAGGATGCGAAAGTGGTATCGAATCCCCGCGTGTTCATGGATGCCCGGACCGGCGCGATGAATGGACTGACCAATGGCGGCACTCATGGCAAGAAGGGTCCGGAGAAGCCGAAGGAGACGAACCAATGCCACGACATCACCGTGTATTCGGCAATCGGGTTGGCGGCAGGTGCGTGCTCAGGAAATGGAATCTTGCTGGACATCAAAGACCCTGTAAATCCCAAGCGCGTGGATGCAGTGAATGATCCGAACTATTCGTACTGGCATTCAGCTTCTTTCTCCAACGATGGAACCAAAGTGGTGTTTACCGACGAGTGGGGTGGCGGCCTGGGGGCGCGGTGCCGTCCGAACGACCCGAACGTGTGGGGGGCGGATGCTATCTTTGGCTTGAATAATGACAAGCTAAGTTTTGAGAGCTATTACAAAATGCCCGCCGCGCAGAGTGACTCGGAAAACTGCGTAGCGCACAATGGATCGCTTGTGCCCATACCGGGCCGCGACATCGAGGTGCAAGCCTGGTATCAGGGTGGAATCTCAGTTGTGGACTTTACTGACGCGACGCATCCATTTGAGATTGCATATTTTGATCGCGGACCCATCGATCCCAAGGTGCTGGTCCTGGGCGGCGACTGGTCAGCTTATTGGTATAACGGCTACATCTACGGCTCAGAAATTGCACGCGGCCTGGATGTATATGAACTAACGCCGAGCAAGTTCCTGACGCAGAACGAAATCGACGCGGCCAAGACGGTCCAAGTAGGTGAGCTGAATGTGCAGAACCAGCAAAAGATTGAGTGGCCGGCAAAGTTGGTAGTCGCCAAAGCTTACGTTGATCAATTGTCGCGGTCGCAAGCGCTGCCCGCAGAGAGAATCGCAGCTTTGCAAAAAGCAATCCAGAGTGCGGAGAGTTCGCACATGAGCAAAGGTGCGCTGGCGAACTTGAAAAATATGGCGGCGCCATTGGCGAATGATGCCGGATCAGCAAAAAGCCCGGCGGATGCAACACGGCTGAAGGCATTGGCTGAGATTCTGGAGCACCCGGCAGCGTAAAGTACAGAGGCTTTGCGGCTCGTTCAGAGGAACGGGCCGCATTTTTTTACAGTATTAAATATCGCTTCGCTTCCTTATCTTCATTGAATGCTTCGCACGCTCTCTAAAGCAAGCCATCGCGCCGGAAGCGTTCCATGCTCGGGCGGCATCCAAAATGAAATAACTTACAGGGGAGAGATGCCATGAGTACCCAAAAAGTGGTCGAGCTGCCGCGCAACACTTTATCCAGCGTAAGCCCGCTCACGGGCGAGTTGCTGCGCGAATTTGACCAGCACTCCGATGAGGTGGTCGAAAACAAGATCGCTCTTGCCGCCAGTACATCCCGCGCGTATCGCAAAGTCCCATTTGCGCAGCGCGCT
>DASXJO010000250.1:0-6002 GCA_036497385.1 Candidatus Angelobacter sp.
TTCTGAATCGCGTTGGAGACCTCCTGCAAGTCCACTTTGCTAACGATGTCAAATGAGTTTTCCGCTGCCATGTCTCTAATAGCTTACTAAGAGTTCGGTTTCCGTGCACGTTTTTCGCAGCGGCCCGCGCACGTGCGGGAAAGAAGCAGAACCCTACTACGGATCACACGGATCAGGAAGAGCCAGGGCTTTACGGCGGATTAACGTGGATGAACGCGGGGACACATTTCGGACGAGATACCTGAGTGCCAGCGCGCCCCAAAGTGGAATTTCAGAGTACAAAAATTCAATCCGGCAATCCGCGTGGAAGAATTTTCTTGTTACGATTGCGGTCTCTCATTTTGAAGGGCCGCATCCGCCCTCTTACTGAACCGACGGTTTTGCGGCGTATGGCGGCAGAAAGGACTCATGACATGACAAACGATATAGATAATCGAGTACTGGGAAGAAAAGGCGCGAGAACGCTAACGAATGAAGAACTGCTCCAGGTACCCGGCGGAAGTGGAACGCTCAAGATTACACATCTTCCCAATGGCCTTGCCGATACCCTGGCTGATTTTTAGTAACAATGCGCGCTCTTGGCCGATGCAAAAAAGCGATGGCGGCCAGCGGCAGCCATCGCTGTTCTCGATCCGGGTGATCAACCGCGTCCGGACAAGCTGGTTTATTTGCCTCGCAACTTGATGCGAACCGCGAAGTTTCTCTGCACAAAGACCCCATTCTGAAAGTCAAAGGCTGATGCGCTGGCTGTTACGTCTGCTGGCCCGCCTGTGAATAGATCGGCCAGCGCGCGTCCGTGGAAGGTCTGGCCTATTGTCTGGATGGAGGCGCTCCACGGAGTAGTTCCATTGCAGGGAACAAATACGGAGAAGAAACCGAAGGTTGAGGAGGGCCCATGCGTTTGCTTCAATTGTCCGGAGATGGTCACAAAGGCCTGTTGCGAGCAGGAAACGAAGCCGGAAATGGTTGCCGCTCCGGTCGAGGGGTCCACCGATCCGAACTGGAAGATGCTGGGCGCAATTGCGAGCGGCTGAGGTCCCGGCAAAAGGTTAAAGACGAGATTCGCATTGGAAACAGGGAAGAACGAGAAGGACGAAACCATGAAGTAATAGGTCGTTCCCGCCACCGCGTTAAACCGTATGCGCGACTGCAGCGAGCCTGAATCGTCATTGCAGGCCAGTTGCGTCAGCGAGCCGCGAGAGCCGGTGTAAACGCTCAGCGTCGTATCGTAGTTGCTGCCGAAGGTGTTGGCCTCGATCACCATGTTCTGAGTGGGTGTGAAGGCGAACCATACGGTCTGGGAGTGGCCTACGCAGAACGGATCGTCAAACGCCGCGGTAGCATTCGTTACATTCTGGCTCGTAGTAAAAGGCATGGAAGGTATGACGGTTGGAGCATTGAAATCGTCATTGGGCGGCGGCAGCGGAATGATTGAAATGTCAGTCACGGCCAAGCCGGTGTTCCCGGAGAGATTGTCTCCCTGGAAAGTCACGAAGAAGTTCCCGGCGATGCTGCCGGACGGCGTCCAGTTGAAAGTGCCCGTGTTGTCGCCATTGTCCACGAAGGTTGCGCCTGCCGGCACACCGCTGGCCGAGAGCGCCACGTGGCGCGATTGCGCATCGGCGGCGGTGACCGTGAAATGCACGTTCTGGTTTTGCACCACGGTCAGATGGCCTGGCGCCGTGACGGACACGTTTGGATGGGCATTGAAGCGTATCTCTCCGTCTATCGGCGTAATGGAGGCGTCGCAGAACTGCTCAAAAGTGGCATCGAAGGAAACCACGCCGTTGGCGTCATAGACCGCTTCCTGGACCGTAAAGCTTCCGGTGAGCGTGTTGCACCCGCTGCCGTCAAAGGAGACGTCAAGTCCCGGCTCGCCAGGGGCCTGGAAGGGAAACCGGGTTGCGCCCGGATAGGTCCCGACCGTCAGGGGCGCGTTATTCGGGGCCGCAAAATCTAAAAAAAAGAAATGATTGGAGCCGAAGAAGGACAGCGAAACCCCGCTGTCGAAATTGCTGAATGCGCTGAAACTTCCGTCGGCGGAAGTCACGAAAATGGGCTGGCCAAGCCCGCTGATGCTGAGCGAAGTGACCTGGGCCTGCGCTGTAGTTGCGAATATCGATGCCACCAGCAGGAATAGACTAATGCAGAAACGTTTCATTCAACTCTCCTCGTGCATATCTAAATTTTGTGAAGTTGCGGCAGGGCGGCTGATTAATCGGCAAATCTTTTTGCTCTAGATAGCTTCTTCCATCCGCCGATTACCCATGAACCTCAACCCTGATGGTGATAAGTGATAGTAGAGTGGTTATAGTTTCAATCTTTTGACAAAAACTTAATCCATTTACTAGTGGCTTATGATCTTGATTAAAATCTGCTAATTATTTTGGCCGATAATGAATCCTTTCCAGGCCAACAAAAAATGAACCCGCCCAGAAGGGCAGGCTCGCTGAAAAATCGCTTTGCGCCTTTGGCGATGATGTGGATAAATAAGTGTCGTGGCTCCAGCGCTTAGCTTCGTTTCACCGTCACTCACCGTTTCACGGTGGGCTTCACGGCGCCCTGCCGCGCCCGGCGAAAGCTGCTTCAAGCGTAATGCAGCCTTATTCCCAGCACAACAGCGAGAAGGCACAACACATTGTTGGCAATGAAATTCAGAGCAAATGTTCCAAACTTGCCTTGATGCCAGTACGCCATATTTTCATAAGCAAACGCAGAGAAGGTGGTAAACGCGCCGCAGAAACCTGTGGCCATCAACAATCGCCAGCGATCATGCTGGTGGTCGGAGCTCCAGGTAAGAACATACCCGACAATTACGCAGCCCAGGACGTTTACCGCCAAGGTTCCGTATGGAAATCCGTGATGATTGGAAAGGCGGGAAGAAAAACTGGTGATGAGGAAACGGCAAAGTGCCCCAAAGACTGCACCAATAGCCACCCATAGCATGTTCTCCGGCATAACGACCTCCTACAAATTTTGTAGGAGTCATCAGCCCTAAAACGGGCGGTTACGGCGGAACTCCATCGCCTGCGCCCGATTATAGCAATGGCAAAAATGAGAGTGCAAGATGCAAGTTCCCCTTCTTTTTCTGTTCTTCCGCGTCTCTGCACTGAAACTTGGCCGTTTCGCAAATCTCCGATTATCCGGCTTCATCGGCGGCAAAAAAGCATTCCTGTGCTATATTGCACATCTTTAAATTCAACTTTAAAATTGAGCAAAATCCCAGGGAGCCTTGGACGCACCTACTGGTATCACGACCAGCCACATCTTATGCCGCGCATATTGTCCATCTCATACGACCAGGCGTTGTTGCATACCAGAGAACTCATGCTCTCCCGCGAGGGATTTGAAATGATATCGGCGGTTGGCTTCTCCGCTGCCATTGAAGCTTGTAAAAAGGGCCAGTTTGATCTGGTCATCATGGGGCACTCTATTCCCGCAGCAGATAAAACCGCCATTATCACGCAATTGAGAGCGATGTGCGATACGCCTGTGCTGGCGCTACGGCGGCCCAATGAGGAGCCCCTAAAATCCGCGGAATACAACTTCGATTCGGGCGACCCTCAGTCCTTCCTCAGCTACGTTAAGGAAATCACGAACCATAAAGCGCGATCAGCGAAGTAATTTCTCCGCAACTTCCACCGCCATCATGCATTGCTGCCGATGCTATTGAGGAACTGCTCACAGTTTGCACCATTCATCAGGCGCGCTTTGGCGTTTCTATTGTTTGGCATCGAACTGACATTTAGGAGGAAAAGGGCTGACTATACTAACGTGAAGAATGTGAATATGGATATCGTAAGTGTTAATCAAATGGACAACGGAATCGTCGTGAACTTTGAGGACGGCGTTTGCGCTTTTTTTGACGCTGCTTTCCTGTACACGCAAATGGATAAGCGCCTTGAAGCAGATTTCGGTGACACGGCTTCCACCCCACGCGGCCCCGGTTGGTAACCCAGCCCTTGTTTGTCGTTGCCGGGAATATTGGTCGGTTCTGGTGAATCAGTGCTGCTGCTGCGGCGCGTGGACGCCTTCGCAAAAAATAGATTAAGACCGCATTCCTCTAGCCCGTTTTTGCGGAACTGGCATCTTCAATCACAGGAAGTTCGTAGAGCGCAAGACGCCATGGCAATTCCCGGATGATGGTCTGGTAACTGAGTTCCCTCACGAGTTTGAAGTTGACGGCATCGGCGCATTTCTGGCATTTAGGAAATGTCTCGCCCCGGAGCAGCGTGACTTCATGGGGCAATCGATGAGCGGAGTGAATGACCTGATAAATTCCGCTGGCAGGAATCAGCGCGCCCGTCTTGAACTTCCCCCGTAACATTGCGAACGATTTTACCAAAAATATCGAGTTACGATACTCCTCATTCGCCCAAACGGTTATCAAGTTAGACGCATGCCGCTCCCGAAAGGCATAGCGCGGAGGTAATCAGTGCTTACGTTTAGGCTGAGGGCAGATGTGGGCCTTCTCGGCGATGCGCAGATTTTTTGGCTTGTCACTGGCTGCAATGAATTCACCACAAGCCGTGCAATAGGAGAGCATTCGCGGCGCTATTCCGTGAACAGGACGGCGCTCAAATCGCGGCTTGGGCGACTTCAATGGCATGATGTGGGGTATTGTCGTGTGGATTTTACCCCAAATTGGGCGAGTCTTATCAAATCGCCATAAAGTTTTTGAAAGCACAGCGTCAGCGAGCTTTGCATCCATCCTTCGCAAAGCGCGAAGGATCAGAAAAAGTTGAATTGGTGCAAATGTAAAGAGACGCAGCCAACACTGCGTCTCAACCGCTTAGGTTACGAGTTCCAGGAATGAGCAGCTCGAACTTGAATCCTCTTAGGGTTTGGTCTGCCGGCGTTCTTCACGATGGCTGGGCAACGCCTGCTCCGCCTGTTTGGCTGAGATCAGCGGGCCGGGGACGCGGATGGTCATATAAAGGAAAGCGGCGATGACGCCGCCACACATCGGAGCCACAATAAACAGCCAAAGCTGCTGAATAGCCCAGCCGCCGACGAGCACCGCGGGTCCAATGCTGCGGGCAGGGTTAAACGATCCATTGGTGACAGGGATTCCGGCCAGAATAATAACTGTCAGGATCAGGCCGATAGGGATTGCGGCAAAGCCCGCGGGGGCGCGATCATCGGTGGCGCCAAGCACGGTAAATACGAGCAGCATGGTGAGAAACATTTCCGCCACAAAAGCGGCAGCCATGGAGTAGTTGGCTGGGGAATGCTCTCCAAAACCATTCGCGGCGCCAGCCAGTGATTCAATGGAACCGCCCGGCGCACCGCTGGCAATGAACAGCACGACGGCTGAGGCAATAATCGCGCCCACGCACTGAGCCACCCAGTAGCCGACGGCATCTTTTATTCCCATCCGGCGGCTCACCAACATCCCCAGAGTGACGGCGGGGTTAATGTGGCATCCGGAAATTGGCCCAACGGCAAATGCCATGGCCAGCAGAGAGAGTCCAAAAGCCATGGCAACTCCTACATTGCCAACCTTTCCACCGGCGATGACGGCTGTGGTCAACCCGGCGAAGACCAGAACAAATGTGCCAAACAACTCCGCTGCGTATTTCATGCGACTTTCACCTCAAGCAAATTTCGTTCACCGTCCGCGATTCAAGCAAGGCCAGGCGGAGCGGCGTGACAGTTTTACCACGAAACAAGTACTGCAGCCTTCTGTTTGAAATCTCAGCGGGAATTCTACATGGCAGAGCTGCTTTTGGCAGTTATCCGCGCTGGTGCTGGCCATTTTCGCGGCACCCTTGGAGGATGAAAGTACCCAAGAGTTTAATGCAGGATAGAAAAAGGCCATGGCACTGTTGGCATCTGTCCGGGAATACAGCGCTCTCATATAGTTTTTCTATCAGGCATGGATGTATTGGACGCAAGCCATTGAATTGTAAGTGGCTTAGCAAAGGTCTGGCTTCAATCGGCACGGCTCAATCTGTACCCCTTCAATCTGCAAACCGGGAGCGCGGCGCAGTGATCAAGGT
>DASXJO010000251.1:0-4974 GCA_036497385.1 Candidatus Angelobacter sp.
ATAGTCCGTGGTCATGCGGCCGGCGGCGGTGTTTTCATGGAAAGCCAGCAGCTCTGAAACTTCCTGCCGCTCTTGCGGCTCCATCTCTTCCAGAATTTCTTCTGACGTTTCCTGGGGCAGGTCGCCCAGCAGGTCGGCGGCCGCATCGGGGTCCATTTCTTCCAGAATGTCGGCTGCCTTATCAGAATCAATGGACCGCATGAGTTCGATCTGCATTTTAGGATCGATCTCTTCCAGCGCCTCAGCGGCCACTTCTTCATTCAACGATCCGAAAATAGATTCGCGCTCGGCGGGAGCCAGCTCTTCCAGAATGTCGGCAATGTCCGCCGGATGCAGCTTGGAAAGGCGCTCATAAGCCAGCCGCAAGCGCACGCGGCGCGCAGGATCGGTTTCAATTAAATCCACGGCTTCCCAGGGAATGGATTTTTCCGGCATGCGCATGGCCAGCGCTTCAATCGCGCGGCTGGGAGCCATGCCCTTGAGCAGCCGGCGGATAGCGCCCCGCAAGCCGATATCTACGCGCCCAACCTTGAGCTTGAGCGTGCCATTGGACTGCTCACGCAGCAGGTCAACGTCATTCACGCGAACAACTTTGCGTCCGGAAACGTCGATAATCTGCTGGTCCAGCAGGTCGCGCTCCAACAGCAACATGCCTTCAGAGCTGGAAAGCGGCTGCCAGTCATGGGCTGAACCATTGACCTGGATGGCCGAGCCGATCACGGTCTTGACCTGGCGCGAAGGCAGCAGACGGTCGCCTTCACGGGTTTTTACGATGAAATCAGAGATGCGGTTGGGATCTTCCTGGGGAAAAATGGCCACTTCGCGCACGTGTCCGGCAAACGCGCCGCTGCTGTCATAGACAGACGCGCCCAGAATGCTCGAAAGTGCGATCTCTTCCCGCATTTTTCTCCCTAGCTGGCAGAATACTCAATGTGGTTGGCCCTGACCAGAGCTAAGCACATTTGCACCAACTTATTTTTCAGACGATTTTCCGAATAAGGATTTTCAGAGCAAGGGCCGGATAGTTCTGTTCGGACGGTCGACCATAAGATGCACTAAGCAAGAAAACAGGCTGGCGGTTTAAGGCTGAAAAATCTGAATCCCCGCACCCAATAAACGATCTGTTACAGGAAGGAGTTTTCCCCAATGGCAATCCAGGTTACAGACCTGTACATGCTGCGCGACCAGTTAGTGATTCGGCGGCAAAAACTGGAAATCGCAGTGGCCAAAACGCAGACAGCGAACCTTCTCCATCTGCTGGAGCAGGTTGACCATGCGCTGGAACGCGTGGACCACGGAAGTTATGGCGTCTGTGAGCATTGTGCCGGGACGGTTGAGCCGGAACGCCTGTTTGCCGATCCGCTGACGCAGCTCTGCCTGGACTGCCTGAATCCCACGGAACAGCGCGCGCTGGAGCAGGACTTGCTGCTGGCGGCAAGGATCCAGGCTGGATTGTTGCCCAAGCGCGATTTCAGCGCCGCGGGTTGGAAAGTTGCCTATCACTATGAGCCCGCCGGGCAGGTCAGCGGCGACTATTGCGATCTGGTGCAGCACGGCAAAGACCTTTTTTTCATGTAGGCGACGTCTCCGGCAAAGGGGTGGCCGCGGCCATGCTCATGTCAAACTTACATGCTTTGTTCCGGGTACTGATTCCCACGGGTTTGCCGTTGGAGCAATTGGTAGAGCGCGCGAACCGGCTCTTTTGTGAAAGCACGCTGCCTACGCAATACGCCACGCTGATCGTGGGACGGGCAGACGAGTTTGGCAACGTGGAGATATGCAACGGCGGCCATCCTGCGCCATTTCACGTGGCAGGCCATGGAGTGGCGGCGATTGAAGCCGCTACAGTCCCGATTGGGCTTTTCTGTGACCAGAAGTTCACAAGCACCAACCTGCGCACCGCTCCGGGCGACAGCCTGGTCATTTATACCGACGGGATTTCAGAGTCGGAAAGCCCGGATGGCGCCGAGTTCGGGAGCGCTTCGCTGGCAAAACTGCTGGGCGCGTGCCATCAAATGCCCTCACGTGAGCTGGTGGATAAATGCCTGAAAGAAGTCTTGAACTTCCGTTCTGGCTCGCCCGGGATGGATGATCAGGCGCTTATGGTGCTGCAGTTTGCGCCGAATGCCTGAAGGATTACAGCGTTGGGAAGAGTGTTACATCCTTCAAGAGTTCTCCGCTCGCGCTTCTCTGCCTGGGAACTGCATAAATTGACAGCGTCTCTTGGTTTGACAACTCAGTGTCCGCGTAGGCACACTTAGTACTTCACGGCGCAGACCCGTTCGCTTAGACCGTGTCTTTACACCAAATATTAAGTGAATCGTCCCATGACAAACCGGGTCTCGTACACGCTGGAATCAACGCTGGAAAGCGTTAATCAGGTTGAGCAAAAAGCCACGGAAGTTGCCGCCGGAGCGGGATTGGGTGAAGACGAGCAATACCAGGTGGCCATGGCGGTGCGTGAAGCGGCGGTGAACGCTGTGCTGCATGGCAATGCTTATGATCCCGGGAAAAGGTTTGTGGTGGCGTATGAAACCACCGACGAGTCACTAGTGATCACCATCACAGATCAAGGCAAAGGACTGGATCCTGAATCCTTGCCTGATCCGTTGGCGCCCGATAATCTGATGAAAGGTTCGGGGCGTGGGATTTTTTTGATTCGCGCATTTATGGACGAAGTAAAAATCCGGAATAAGAATCCGGGGACGGAAGTAACACTCATCAAACATACTGGCCGCAACGCGGCGAATGCCAAGTAGGAGGAAGCACAGTGAGCATGAAAGCAACCAATCGGCAAGTGGACGGCGTCGCAGTGGTGGATATGAGCGGCCGCATTACTCTGGGTGAAGGCAGCGTGGTATTGCGTGACACTATTCGCGACCTGATCGGCAAAGGCAGCAAAAAAATCCTGCTTAACCTGGGCGACGTAACCTATATTGACAGCTCCGGCATCGGCGAACTGGTAAGCGCGTTTACCGCTGTACGGCGCGAAGGCGGCGAACTGAAGCTGCTGAAACTCACAAAGAAAGTCCACGACCTGCTCCAGATTACCAAGCTCTACACCGTCTTTGACATCAAGGACGACGAAGCAACAGCAATCCAAGCCTTCGGCAAATAACCTTCGATTGCGGCAGGCGAGTTCCCGCTCGCCTGCCCAAGGGTACCTGCATGCCAAGAATCTCCCGCATTGATCGTGCTGCCGCTTCGCCTGAGGTCGCTGAGGTTTACGACCATTTCATGCACACTCGCGGCAACATTCCCAACATGTTCCGCACCGTGGCGCATCGGCCGGAAATTATGCGGACCATGGTGGCGCATTTCCGGGCTGTAATGGAAACCGGCACGGTGCCAGCCAAGCTGAAAGAGCTGGTTATCGTACGGACGACGCAGATCAACCGCTGCGAATATTGACTGGCGTCACACACCGTCTTGGCAAGACGGCACGGCTGGACGGACGACCAGATCAATGAGCTGGCCAACTTCGAAAAGCGCTCTGATTTCACTGAAAAAGAAAAAGCTGCGCTGCGTCTGGCTGAACGCGTGACGCGCGACGCGCACACCGTGGATGACAAGCTTTTCAGTGAACTGCGTCAGCACTTTAATGAGGGTGAGATTATCGAGCTGCTGGCGGCGATTGGGCTGTTTAATTATTTCAATCGGTTTAACGATGCGCTGACGATGGAGCCGACGAAGTAAGCAGTTCTACCCCGAGCGCGGCGAGGGGACACTATAGCAAATAAGATTTCAGAGATCGGCGCAAATAATATCGTGCGTCGATTGTGAATTCGATTGATCGTCGTAAGAATAGAGATCTCTCGCTACGCTCGAGAGATATCACAGTAGGGCTCTCTCGCTATGCTCGAGAGATAAATCACCGAACAACAATCTTGTCCTTGATGGCGTTGAATTGGCCGGGCGAGACCACGCCTTTGGTGCCGACTTCGTCCGTGGTGTGATACGGGCGGCCTTTGATGATGCGGCCGGCGGTCTCTTCGTCGATGCCGGGAAGAGTTTGCAGCTTGGTCTTTGATGCAGCATTGATGTTCACGGGCTTGTCCGGCGTAGCCAAGCCCTGCTTCACGCCTTCAGCAATGGCTTTGCCCTGTACGGCAGCTTGCTTGGCGTCTTTCTTCAACTCAACGGCCGCTACCTTGCTGCCTTCTTTAATTTGCTCCGTGGCCTTGGCGGCTTCCTGTTTGGTCTTCTCGGTATCCTGGTTGGAGCAGGCTGAGAGCAGCAGAAAAGAAAATGCAAGCGCGGCTGTAATGATGAATTTCATACGCATTCTTAAACGTGACCTCATACGTAGCCCAGCATGTACAGAATCAGGATGATGAGCAGGATCAGTCCCAGGCCGCCGACCGGACGATAGCCCCAGTTGCGGCTGTGCGGCCATGACGGCACCGCACCGATCAGCATCAATACCAGAATTACGATTAGAATCGTGATCAAAGGACCTCCAACGTACTTCCTGTTGGATTGTGAGGAGCTGGTGGAAGTTGGCTGAACAGCAGCATTCAGCAGTCAGTAATCAACATTCAGCCCCACTCAAGCCAGAATTTTTACCGCAAAGGACGCAGAGGTCGCAAAGGAAAACGGGAAAGCGTTTTCGGAAGGCAGCTCCTCGCATCGTTTTGCGACTGCGTTCACTGCGCCGACAAATTTCCCTTTGCGCACTCAGTCAGCATTCAGCTCCACCCAAGCCAGAATTTTTGCCGCAAAGGACGCAGAGGTCGCAAAGGAAAACAGGAAAGCGTTTTCGGAAGGTGGCCCCAATAGAGTTCCCTCGCTTGGCTCGGGACAGGAGAAAAAAATCAGCCGGAGAACATGTCCCCGGCTGAGCCTCAGTTTTCAGTTTTTAGGAGAAAGCGTTTACGACGCGGTGCGTCGCGGACGAATACTCAAGTCGCGCACCTGGGCCAGCAGGCTGGAACGCTGCATGGAATCCAGCTTGTCCAGGCATTGAATAATCTC
>DASXJO010000252.1:0-4023 GCA_036497385.1 Candidatus Angelobacter sp.
CCGAGGGCCGTGGTGCCGTAAAACTTCCCATTCGTGGCCAGAGTAAGGCCGCCCACCGGGGTTTGCCCATCTGTCCCGTTGAACTCATGAAGCACTGTTAGGGTTCCCGCGGGGGTGATCTTGAACACATCTCCTCGTCCCCCGGTAAAGCCTTGTTCGCTGGTGGTGTACATGCTTCCGTCGCGGCCCTGGGCTATGACGCAAAAAAAAGGAATCGTTGGGACCTCCGTTGCTGTTGAAGTTGAACACAACGGTGTAGGTCTGAGCATTTGCCGCTGTAGCGAAAGCGAGCACAAGCGCCGCGAGGCAGAAGTGGAAGCTATTCGAAGGTAAGGTTTTTGCAGTGGTCATCGTTTCCTCCTTCACGGGCGTAGATGCCCACGGCGGAAGGGGTGATGTCCCACCTGACCAGGGCTGGGCAGATCGCTTTTTGACGCGGCACCCGCAAGCCAAGGGTTCGAGATTTCAGGAAGCCACGCCAATCTGCTGCCACAGTTTTTCTCAATATTATTCTCTGTTTATTCGCTCTGCATGATTTACAATCTAACCCTTCGAGCCTTAGATCTTTGGGAGCCTGTATTTGAGCGTCTGTTTCAGTCTTGCGCTGTTGCTCTTTGCCAATTCGCAGAAGGGGCTGGTCCACTATTTCAAAAGCCAGTTCATGGATAGAACCTTCAAGGGGCTCTACTCCCCCAACGGCTTTGATCTGGCACTGCTCATTCCTTACTTCATAGTGATGGTGATTCTGGCCGGTTACGGCATGCACCGCTACGCGCTGGTGTACATGTATTACCGCAACCGCAAGAACCGGACCACCGAGCCTGCGGCAAAATTTGCGAACCTTCCGCGCGTGACAATCCAGCTTCCGATTTATAACGAGCAGTTCGTAGTGGACCGCCTGGTGGAAGCCATCTGCAAGCTCGACTATCCCAAGGACAAGCTTGATATCCAGGTGCTGGACGATTCCACTGATGAGACAGTGGTAACGGCGCAAGCCGTGGTGGATCGTTATGCGGCGCTGGGCCATCCCATTTCTTATATTCATCGCACCAATCGCGAAGGCTTCAAGGCTGGCGCGCTGCAAAACGGATTGCTCACGGCCAAGGGCGAGCTGGTCGCTATTTTTGACGCTGACTTTGTTCCGCCGGAAGACTGGCTGATGCGCGTGGTGCATCACTTTACCGACCCAAAGATCGGCATGGTGCAGACGCGCTGGACGCACCTGAATCGCAATTATTCTTTCCTGACTGAGGTCGAGGCGATCCTACTGGACGGGCATTTTGTGCTGGAGCACGGGGGACGTTCGCGAAGCCAGGTATTTTTCAACTTCAATGGCACGGCAGGCATGTGGCGCAGGCAGGCAATCGCCGACGCGGGCGGCTGGGAACATGACACGCTGACGGAAGACACCGACCTTTCTTATCGGTCACAGCTGGCGGGTTGGAAGTTTAAATATCTGCAGGACGTGGAATGCCCGGCGGAGTTGCCGATTGAAATGACGGCATTCAAGACGCAGCAAGCACGCTGGGCCAAGGGACTGATCCAGACAGGCAAGAAAATCCTGCCCAAGGTATTCAAGAGCAAAGCTCCGTTCCGGGTGAAGGTGGAAGCGTTCTATCACCTGAGCGCGAACCTGAGCTATCCGCTGATGATTGTGCTTTCCACGCTGCTCATGCCGGCCATGATTATCCGGTCGTTTGGCGGCTGGTTCCAGATGCTGGTGATCGATTTGCCACTGTTTCTGGCATCCACGTTTTCTATCTCCAGCTTTTACCTGGTTTCACAGAAAGAACTTTTCCCACGAAGGTGGCCGCGCACATTCTTGTTCCTGCCTTTTCTTATGGCGCTGGGAATCGGCCTGACGCTGACGAACACCCGCGCAGTGATTGAAGCGCTGCTAGGCATTAAGTCATCGTTTAAGCGCACGCCTAAATATGCCGTGCAGTCGAAGGCAGACAAGGCGCAAGGGCAAAAGTACCGGCGCCGTCTTGGAATTGTTCCCTGGCTGGAGCTGCTGGTGGGGAGTTATTTCATGGCCATGTGCGCTTATGCGTTTACCAGCGGTAATTACTGGACCATCCCCTTCCTGCTGCTTTTTGTGCTGGGCTACTGGTACACCGGATTAATGTCATTGCTGCAAGGCCGGTTTGAACGCCGCAGCAGAGGCGCGCAGGAGCCGCATACTAAGCCTTTCCCCGTGGGTGTCTAAGAGGTTTTCCCCGGTCGCGCAACGTGCAGCTCTGGTATGCTACCCGCAAATGCTGATGAAGGCCCTTTACGTTCTATTAGCGCTTTCCATTGTGGCGATTATGGCCGCGGTGGCAGCTATGGTGTGGCGGCTGCGTTGGCATTTGCAGCGGCCTCATATCACTCCACCGAGTCCGGTATTGGAAGTGGCCCCTGAGCAGGAACCTGTAGAAAAAGCTTAGCCATTACCGTTATGTTGTAAAAGCCTGCTGCAGGCTGGTGTGAAAACTTTTACATCGGCAAGAGATTATTCGCGTCCCCGCACGAACGCTCAGACTGTTATAGGATTTCAAGTATGTCATCTTCGTCTGTTTCTTCCGCCGTTCGCGAAATCAGCGTTGCTCATAGTCCTGACTCTGACGACGCTTTTATGTTTTACGCCCTGGCCACGAACAAAGTCCGCGTGCCGGGCTTGAAGTTTTCCCACACGCTGACGGACATCGAGACCCTGAACCGCAAAGCCATGGACGGTTTTTATGACGTGAGCGCCATCTCCTTCCACGCGTATCCGTACGTCCAGGATAAATACGCGCTGATGCCGTGCGGCGGCAGCGTAGGCGAACAATACGGACCAATGGTGATTTCTCCGCGCATGGTTGGGCTGGAAGAACTTAAGACCATGAAGATCGCTGTCCCAGGCACCATGACAACGGCGTATCTTGCGCTGAAACTCTTTGCGCCGAAAATTGAGACCGCCGTGGTGCCGTTTGATCGCATTATTCCGGAAGTTGTGGCCGGCAAGTATGAAGCAGGGCTGATTATCCATGAAGGGCAGCTTACGTATGAGCGCTCAGGGCTGAAGCGCATTCTGGATCTGGGAAGATGGTGGCATGAGCAAACCGGGCTGCCGCTGCCGTTGGGCGGAAATGCGATTCGTCGAGAACTGGGGCCGGAGTTGATTGCGCAAGTGACGAAGGCGTTGCGAGACAGTATTCAGTATGCGCTTGATCATCGCGAGCCCGCGCTGGCTTATGCCATGCAGTTTGCGCGTGATCTGGATCCGCAGATGGCAGACCGGTTTGTGGGCATGTATGTGAACAATCGGACGCTGGATTATGGTGAAGACGGAAAACGCGCCGTGGTGAAACTGCTGGATATGGGCTACCAGGCTGGTATTATTCCGCATCAGCCGCAAGTAGAGTTCGTGTAAGCTAACGCCTCAATAAGAAAAGACGCAGGCTTGGGAACCTGCGTCTTTTTGTTTTGCTGAATCTTTAGTACCGACGGCCTCCGCCACCACCACCGCCGCGATTGCCGCCTCTTCCCCCGCCACCACCACCACGGCCAAAACCGCCTCCGCCACCGCCGCCACCGCGGCCAAAGCCTCCACCTCCACCGCCGCGACTAAATCCTCCACCGCCGCCTCCGGTTTTCGGGCGTGCTTCATTCACGTTCAACGCGCGCGATCCCAGTTGGTATCCGTTCATCGCGCTGATGGCTTTTTCTGCTTCTTCGTCATTTGCCATTTCCACAAAGCCAAAGCCGCGCGGCTGTCCGGTATCGCGGTCTTTCAAAACAGTGACATTTTCGACCTGCCCGTACGCTGCAAAAGCCTGCCGAAGCTCATCTTCACTGACGTTAAAATCCAGATTGCCTACATAAATATTCTTCATGCGATCCTTCTTTACTGGAGTGCAGGCGCCTAGCTACGGGCGATCATTCGATTGCTATTTTTGAACGAATGACAATCATCTAACCTGCCATTCGCGCCTGTTGAACCCAATAAGCCTACGCCTGAGGGGTAACAAGATGCAAATGGCTCATCCACGTTTCCTG
>DASXJO010000253.1:0-9243 GCA_036497385.1 Candidatus Angelobacter sp.
CTCCTCGGTTTTTTTGCTTTCTCGATGCTTGCCATTGAAGTTTCAACAAGCGGCGCATTGGCTGTGACCTCGACGGTCTCATTGACAGCATAGCCGGAAGCGGATTGCACCGGGCTTGCGGCTGGCTGCACAATCCTGTAAATACCCCCGGCGGACCCACTGGCAACGCCTGAAGATAATTTCGCAAAAGTCTCCATCCGGTCAAACTGGCCACCCGGTACCGCCAGTGGTGACACGCCTTCCGGCAATTCAACCGGGACCTCAACCTTCACCGGTTTGCCGTCTGACACGACCGTCCGCTCTTCCACAGCGACAAACGACGTAAACTGCGTGGCCAAACTGTGCTCCAGTCCGACCTTGATGATGTCCGCTTTGTATTTGGAATTGCCGGACTGTATGCCGTTCCAGTCTTGTGACATCAAGTCTTCCACTTTGTGCCGCGCCCAGATTTTTTCCAGTGCCGCGTTGCTCGCGTCGGCAGAAGAAAAATCCACCGGGATGGTACGGCTGTAATCGCCCGTTCCCTGATATCCCTTGATGGTGATCTTGCCGACGGGATTTCCGCTATACCTGCCCGTAATGATGATTGGCTTGGCGGAAAAAAGATCGCGCACGTCCTTGGGGTAGACATCAGTCACGGGAAGCCCGTTCCAGTCGATGGCAATGTTGGTCAGCACCGGCGAATGCACGCGCTCATAGAAGCGATCGGCCGCGGCCTGCGCTTCTCCCGGCGCGGTGACAAATTCCACGTCCCCATGGCCTTCTTCCGCCATTTTGGTCAGCAGAAAGCGATTCACCGACGTGCCAATGCCGAACGAGAACACTCGCGCGTCAGAATGCTTCTTGATTTCGGCGATGATGTCAGCGTCATTGCCGACATAACCATCGGTCATGAAACAGACCACGCGAATTGGATCAGCTTCCATCGGCTTGTCCGCGCCCGCGTCATCGCCCAACGCGGTTCGGATTGCCTTCATCATCTCAGTCCCGCCGCTGCCATACGCTCCGGCCAGGACTTCCTTCGCTTTCGCCACGTTTTCTGGCGTCGCAGGCACTGGCTCAGGGAAAAGAATCCTGGTGTCGCCGGAAAAAGTGATCAGGTTAAAAGTTTCATCTTTGCGCAGATTGTCGAGCGCGCGTTGGACGGTCTTCTTTGCCATCTCCAGCGGGAACCCCCACATGGAACCAGATGTATCCACCACAAAGATAAGCTGCCGCGGCACCAACGCTTTTTCTTGCGGCCGGTCAGGTGGCTGCAGGATCAGAGTGAAGTATCCTCCGGTTTTATCGGCATGCGTCAGGATGGCGTCACTAATCCCCGTGCCCGCAACTTTGTACTTGAGGATGAAATCCTTGTTTGGCGGGACAGCCTGGTCCGCCAACGTCACATGGTAGGAATCAGCGCCAGTTCGATCAGCAAAGATTTTGTGCGACGTTGATTCCACATCGCCCACCGGAACGCCGGCCGCTAGATTGACCTCCATCGATACGTCATGCCCCGCCCTTGCATCATCGGTGTGCACGCCCGCCACGGGAGGGCTGATCCGCGAAGCGTCGGGAACCTGATCACTGTTCGGCATGGTGCCATGGTCGCCCCCTGAAGTGGGATTGCCGGGTATATAGCGCGGCCCCACGACCAGCGGAAACGCAAATTCATACGTGCCCGCTTCATACTTGAGCAGCTCAAGCACGGATAGCTTGATCTGCACCGTGCCGTTGGGCGGAATGTTAGTGACCGACTGCGTGAAAATGTTGGGGCGCTCCTGGTCCAGCAGCGCGGCCGTATGGCCCGTGTTGCGCGCCTGTTCATAGATCTTGCGCGCCTCATCGCGTTCCTTAATCACCGCGCGAATCTCACGCTGGCCCACGGTCATGGTCATGCCATCCACGGCGCTGTCATGCGGCAGGGGAAAGACGTAAACGGCCTCCACCGCGTCCGGCAAAACATTCTCAAATTCCTGTGTGACCTCAATCCGCGCGACAAAGCCGCTGATCTCCGTCTTGATGCCGGTATGTTTGAGCGGAACAAAGCCTGTGACTTTGCCGTCTTTGCCGATGATTTGTAATTGGCTGTTTCCCAGGGGCTGGCCCGCAGAAGCGTTCTGCGGATTCATAATGATGAGGACATAGAGCAAACACAAGGCGGCCATGGCAGCCATCGTTAAACGGGCTTTCATATTTACTCCTGCATTCTTGCAGGAGAACGCGAAGATCCAGAGTTCTTGCAGGAAAAAATCAGCATTTGGCGCTCGACACCCAGCAGCCAGAAAATCAGTATTCACCTTGACAGGTCTTTGGCAGGTTGGACAAAAACCGTTACCACAGGAGGAAGGACTGCAAAACTTTTCATTGAGAGATGAAGAGAGAGAGATGAAGAAAATTAACTGGGCTCTTGGCGTGGTACTCTTGGGGCGCATTGAAGGAGTGAAATCGGCGTGCGCGCTGCGCCAGCTATAGAGGTCAGGACCATGGCAAATCGTACGATCGCGGCTTTCGGCCTTGGTGAGGTCTGCCCTCCCAATCTCGCCAAAAATATGTCCGCCATTCAGAAGGCGGGATGGACCACCATTATTGTCAGCCTCTTTCACATTGATGCTCTCGGGAACCTCGGCATCAATGACACAATGATCACCAACAACGGAATATATATTGGAAATCCGGATTGGCCAGGCCAGCTCCAGCAACTGCTGAAAGGCCCGGGCACCACCATTACCACGCTGGAGGTGTCTATCGGCGGGTGGGGCGTGCAAGACTTCGAAAACGTCAAGACTATCTACCAGAAAAACAACAAGTCTCTTGAGGGAACACTGCTTCAGAAAACCTTTGGGACATTCTTCACCAAGTTCCCGGCCATCAGGCTGATCGACATGGACATGGAGAATACTTATGACCAGGATTCGTTCGTAGCGTTTTGCCGGATGCTCATTAAGATTGGGTTTGGGATCACATTCTGTCCCTATGACCAGTCACAGCAGAGCTTCTGGACAAACTCGCTGGCAGCGCTGAACAAATCCAATCCTGGCGCTGTGAAGTGGTGGAACCTGCAATGTTATGCCGGCGGAGAAGGCAACGATCTCAAAAGCTGGGCCGATGCGATTTCCAAAGCTATTCCCGGTTTCAACACCAAGGGCTTCATTCTTGCCAGCGACTGGAGCCGCTTCCTGGATAAGGAACAATGGGAGTGGAACGGCGACTGCCCGCCCACAATGCAAACGATGCTGGCGCAGTATGCCAAGGAACCGTCCGTTAGTGGCGCGTTCCTCTGGAACATAGATCAGATCCTGAACTATGCCGCCGACCAGAAGATAAAGCCCGATCCCCAGCCTTGCGGCGTCGTTGGAATGACCGACTATGTGGCAGCCATGAAGAAAGCTCTGGGCTAATTTAGAGCGGTTTTGGCGTTAGTGACAACCTACGACCCGAGCTTCAAGATCGCCGCGCGCAACCGCGGGTGCTTCTGCAAGAGGCGTAGATAGCGTAATTCCGTGCGTCCCGCCTTGGCTGGGATGATCTCGCCCAGCGATCTCTTCTCCTCCGCCGTCCAGCGCGGCAGGTCCGGCATAAGCAAGAGGACAGCGGCAAAGTCGGCGAATGCTGGCTGCGCCGCTTTCGAAAGCCGCCATGGCGGCATCTTCAACTGCCGTCCAAGCCACACAACCGCGTCCCGCCGCAATGCTTCGGCATCGCCATCAAAGTCCCTCGCCATCCTTTTCTGCACTGCCAGCCCAATGTTGCGCATGGAAAACCTGTCCCATGCGCCGCGCTCAGCTTCGGGAAGTTCATAAACCACATTTGCCTTGCTCAGCCGGCGCAGCGTCGCCGCCGAGGTCCGATATTTGGGATTGGCCCGCACCTTCTTCTCTTCGGCCTGCGCCAGCTTCTCCAGCGCCGGGTCCATCGAGCGAAATCCCATCTTGCGATAAAACCAGAACGCGCCGGAAGCAATGGCTTCTTCATTGCCGTCGCCAATCTGGTATGGATATACCGATATCGCGTTGACGCCATGCAATTGGCGCAAGAGCCGCAGCGTCTGCGCGTAAATCCATGCGGTTTCGCCATCGCGATACGCGGGAAAGGTATTGAAGCCAATCTCCGCCCATTCAAAAAGTGAAATGCACTCCACGTAATTGATGGGTACGCCGTTCTTTACCGTGAATCCGGCAAGATAGGCGCGCAAGGGCAGGCGCTTCTCCGGCGGCAATCCCCAGAAATAAATTTCCACGCCGCGTCCCGGATTGGCCTGCACCACCCACGCCGGATCAGCGTTGGCGGTTCCATAGAGTTCCCGATAGCGGACGCCCGTAGCTTCTTTCACGAGATCAAGCGTCTTTTCCGCTTCGCGCGATGAAAGCACCTTGATGGGCAATGGTGGCTTGGCAAACTCTTCCGCCAGGGACACTTGCCGCCGTTGGATCAGCGGCTCACGATGAAAATAAAACTCCTTCACGGGCTTGCGTGACAGCGTGCGCGACGCGCGTGAGCCGGTCGCCCCACTCATGTCCCAGCGCACCATGATTTCCAATGAGTCATAGAGCGCGGCTTTTTCTTTTTCCACCGTTCCTTTGGCAAAGCCCGGAAGTCGCTGGAACTGTCGCACCAGCCATGGAAGCTCATCTTGCCGGCCGCGTGCCGCCTTGAGCCAATCGAGATATCGCACGTTGGCTTCCGTGAGCGAATCTTCTTCCATCAAGGGAAAGAAGCGCGGCCAGATCACCGCGCGCTGTGTCTCACGCTCATAGTCAGCCCATTGAATGGAAATAGATTTAGCATGGCGCTTTGCCAGCCAGCAGACCATGGGATAGCTAAACGTCGCCTCAACCACAGCCCCCGCAATGCCGACCACTTCTTCAGGCGCGAAATCATCAACGTCGCCACCGGCAGCCAGCACGGCTTTGACTTTGGGTTCAAAAGTTGTCAGCATCTTCTCGGTCAATCGCAACACGCTCTGTCCTGACGGAAATGCGCGGAAGAACAAGAGCAGATCATGAAAGCGAATCAGCGATGGCGCATCTTTGCCAAACCGTGCCTTGCCAGCCGCGGAGAGCAGCCGGACAATTTCCCGCTCGGTGATTGTGCCGATCTGGCTGCGCGCCTGTTCCAGCTTGTTGATTAGCCGGGCTGCGGTTTTGTTTAGCATTTAGTGAAACCCTTTTACCGCAAAGGACGCGAAGGACGCAAAGGAAATCGGGAAATCGAGTCATCTAAAGAAACGAAAAACAACACCTTTGAAACACGGAGGAAAGGAGGAAGCGGAGGACCGAACCGTACTGTCGTAATTTTCTCCGCGTCTCCGTGCCTCAGTGGTAGGTTTTATTTTCCAATGACTCAATAACCCGACCTGATCACAGCAGGCGGTCGCCACGATACACGAGCCGCCCGTCGATCATTCGCGCCTCTTTGGTCAGAGCGTGCGCTTTAGGAGGCTTCAGGTCCATGATGTGCAAGACCGTATGCCCGTGCGCCACCAGATAGTCGGAAACCAGCATGCGATGGCAGCGGAAATAAAGCTGTTCCGCGCACATGATGGCGGTATTGGCTTTCCCGGCGCGCTCAACTAGTCGCGCAACGGCCTCCGCAAATTTCTCTGAGAGCATGTAATCCGCGTAGTTGCGGAAAGAAGGATTGCGCAGCGCGATGTTGGGCGACTCGTCCGGCGGCATCTGCTTGCCGCGGCGTCCGCCCAGATCTTTTTCCCAGACGTACTCGCAGCCAATCTCCGGAAGCCACAGCTCCAGGTGCTCACGATTGAAATGGGGATGGCGTCGCGACATGGGGAAGGCGCGAATATCTTCCAGCACGCGAATATCATGCGCTTGCAGGACGGAAGAGAAATCGGCCAGGTCGCGCGTGGAATGCCCAATGGTAAAAATGGTGGCCACGATTCGATTTTATTGGATGAGACTATGCGTCCAGCATGGAATCTTATGACCGGCGGCGGACGACCAACATCTGAAATGTATTTTTTGTCGCGAGACGGCAGCGGAGCCGATCCCTCGGGTCCTATTTGGCTGCTGAAGAAAACGCAGCCAAATTTACGGACCTCTCGGGATGGCAACATCAGGGTAGGGACATTTTCGGAAGACACACGCTGAACCCTGGATGCATGAAAAGAATTATTTACAATTGTTAAGCCAATGCATCCGCTCCTGCTTGAAACCGCGCACCGTCCCATCCCCATGCCCAGCGGGCCATGGATCATGAAGCAGAAATGGCATGATCTGCTCTTTGCCCACTGGCCGCTGCCGCCGGAAACAATTCGGACATTAGTCCCACGTGAACTGGAGCTCGATCTCCGCGACGGTGCTGCGTGGGTTGCGGTTACGCCATTCTGGATGAGCGGCATTCGCGCGCGTCTGGCGCCGCCGCTTCCGTTTCTCTCAAAATTCTGCGAACTGAATGTGCGGACCTATGTTCGTTATCAAGGCGTGCCGGGAGTTTATTTCTTCAGCCTCGATGCAGCCAGCCTTCCCGCCGTGCTGGGCGCGCGCGCCACGTACAAGCTGCCTTACTTCCATGCGGCCATGCTGGTGCGTTCGTCGGGCGAGTCGTTTGAATACACCAGCAGCCGCTTGCAGGAGCCGCGCCCGGCGGACTTCCATGGGCGCTATCAACCAACTTCTCCGCCGCGCATTCGTGACAAGAGTTCATTCGAAGCTTTTCTCACGGAGCGCTATTGCCTTTATGCCGTCGATAAAGGCCAGGTGCTTCGCGCTTACATCCATCACTTGCCATGGCATTTGCAGGATGCGGAAGCCGAGTTTGACAGGAATACCATGGCGCAAGCTTCCGGCATCACATTGCCGGATACCAAGCCGCTGCTGCATTTTTCCCGAAATCTGGAAGTGCTGATCTGGTGGCCGGAAAAAGTCAGCTAGAGTGCTTTACATGAGGTTTTTAGAGCACGGCATTCGGCTTGGCCATACCGAGCAGAATCTGGAACAACACCAGCCAGCGCTTCAGGCTCACGGTGATCAAAAAGTTTTCCTTAGCGTGCGCCTTGCCGTTTTTACCCAGTTGAGCGGCAAACTCCGGATGCGTGAGCAGATAGCGGATCTGGTATGCGCAACCTTCCACTGAATGCACCAGCACGCCAGTGAGTTTGTGGACAATCTGCGAGGTAATACCACCTACAGCTCCTGCAACCACAGGCTTTTCTTTCCACAGTCCTTCCGTCACGGTAAGGCCAAAACCTTCTTTGAGAGACTTCTGCACAATTACCGTGGAAGCGCGTTGCAGAGCATTGATTTCCAGCGCAGACCATGGCGGCAAATTCAAGATGATGATATCGGGATCGTCGCCTGCGGCCTCCATCACTTCCTGAAGCACCACCGCGCCCTCGGGATCGTCCGTGGCGCCGCCTCCTGCCAGCACCAACTGGCAGTCCACGTATTTTTTGACGAGTTTGTAAGATTCCACCACGCCCACAGGGTCTTTTAGGCGGTCAAAGCGGGATATCTGCGTGATCACCGGGCGTGAGCGATCAATGCCGAAATCGTCACAAACTTTGTTGATGTACTCTTCCGGAAGGTCTTTGTTTTTTTCCGAGAGCGGATCGATGGAAGGATAAAACAGATACTGCGGGGTGGCCAGTTGCCGAGTAAAGGCCGCCGCAGAAAAGATTGTGGCGTCGTACAGCTCCACCATCGGCCTCATAAAATCCCAAACTCCGGGATGCGGATTGGAGAGGTCGATATGACAGCGCCATATCCATTTGCCCTGCGTCTGCGATTTTGAGCGAACCAGTCCCACCGGCTGCGGATCGTGAATCACCACCAGGTCCTCGGTGAACTCCATGCGTTTGCGATTCTGCTCGCTGTACGCCATGAAGATGTCCTGGATCTGCCGCGTCAGGTTGTAGTCACCGCCGTGCAACGCATTGTGGAAGCCTTTTGTGACCTCAAAAAAATCATTACCGCCCGTGATAACGTCCCAGCGCGTAAGGACTTCAAGCTCGTTCATCAGGGGGATCAGGCGATTCAGGATTTCCGCCACGCCTCCGCCCAGCGCGGTGGAGTTGACCATCTTGACCGTTTTGCCGCGAAGATGGCGGGCCAGAAAACGAATCTCATCCAGCTCCGGTTTGCCGATGATCGGAGCATAGTCGTCAAATCGCGGTGGCGCGGGAACCGGAGGCTGCTCTGTGGTGATGCGCGGATTCTTTCGACGTTCAATGAAATGCGCCGGCAAATCCGTCTGCCGGAAACGGCGTTCCACCAGGGGCGGCGACGGGGGCGCGGCCAACGCTGGCTCCTTCACCGGATTTTGCGCGACTTCAATCGGTGAATCTTCTTGACGCGTGGATTCGCTGGCGTTCCCGCCGTCATCCGCCACTACTGTCTTCCCTGGATTCTTGTCCTGCATTCAAAGGCTCCAAAACTGTTCATCACTGTGCCAAGTCGATTGCCGCGACATCTTCATGCAGGCACCAGTCATCCACTGCCCATTTCTGCCCCAACAACTTTTAGGATCCCGCGCCGCACTTCTTCAAGAGTGGAAGTGTAAATGTCAATGCGGTTGATCTTGTCGGCCGCCTGGGGCAGATCCAGTTCTTTATCCAGCCAGACGGAAAAATCGTTGCTGTTGAGCTTGAGGCGCAGCCGTGCATCGATAAAGTGGTAGTAAATGGCATGAATGCTGACTTTGTGCAAACCGTCAGCAAATTCTTCAAGATTGCGCGCTACATATGGGGTAGGCACAACGACCAAATCTGAAGCCATGAGATAAAACGGTTCCATGGCCGCACGGCCGGCCGCGCGCGGGTTCTTCTGCAGATAACTTTCAATGACGTGGATCAGGCGCTCGCGCAAGGCGGCAATCGAAGTAAATTCGCGGACATCAATCGCGGCCAGCCGCTCCGCCAACTCAACTTCATTGCACGAAGCGAAAGCCCAGTGCGAAAAGTCATTGGAAAATCCGGAGCTAATAAAGTGGTGTTCCGCCAGGGTCTGAAATGTGTGTTGAAAGATAGAGGATTCAGGACACGTGCGGATGGCTTCCAACAGCTCCATCAGCGTGGTTGCTTTTTCCCGTCCAATGCGAAGCAGGTGGGACGCCGAATTGAAGTAAAAAGGCGAGCGCGCCCAGCGCGGACGAGTTGTGGGCAACTGAGGTGCGGTAGCCATGGGAACTCCCTCTTGCCGTCGGGCGGATACCCGAGTTTTGGAACTGAGAGTGTTAGGATGCCAAGGCTGCAAACGCTGTTGCGTTCTTGCTTCGCTTTTCAAGAGGAGAGATTTAGTGGCG
>DASXJO010000254.1:0-2450 GCA_036497385.1 Candidatus Angelobacter sp.
TGGGCTAACACAGGCACAAACCGTTCAATGATTTTGAACGCTCACGTCACCTTCTAGATGATTGATCCGTAAGATCTTTGGGCCAGCCGAATATGGCTGGCCCTTTTTTATGGGCTCACGGGAGAACTGTCCTTATGCAGAAGCAATTGAGCGAACGCCTAGTCAAGTATCTCGCCGCCATATCCCCGGCTCCGCGTGAACGCCGCTCCGGCCAGCGCCAACACCACCGGAAAACATTCCAGCATGTAACGTGGCTCAGGATTTTCCAGCGAGCTTAGAAATAAAGACCGCAGCAAAATAAAGCCGATCACAAAAAGCCCCGCGATTCCCAGCCGTGAAAGCAGCCATCCGCGCAACGCCGCCACCAGGTAAAACAAATTCAGCCCCGCCCAGAACAGCGCGAACCAGCTTTCTTGCTCATGCTCTGAGAACTCCCACCAGCGGGTTTCCACGTCCAACAGCTCGGTGCGCGGGCGCAGCCACATGTCCGCTGCTCGCAAAAATGGCAGCCACAGAACATAGCGTCCAGGATTCTGCTGTTCGCGCTCCCGGGCAATCTGTTCAAACTCGGCGTCCATTTCCGGATCGATATAGAGCTGCTGGTTGTAACGCGCAAGAAGCGACAGCGTTTTCTCATAATCAGCCCGGGTATCGAAGGCGCGTTCAGGAAGTTTCTGCGGATCAATCGGCTCGCCGGAGACCTTCCAGTACACCTCTTCCACTGACACGTAATCCACCATCCAGGTCTTCACCCAGTGATTGAAGCCGCGCGGAAGAAATTCTCCCGGATCATTGGCATATCGTGAAGCCAGCGGCTGCCATACGTGAAAGACGCGCCAGTTCCGGACTGTCCAGGGCACAAGCGGCCCAAGGCTGGTGATGGCCAATATCAAACATGCCAAGAGGGCAGGCTTTTTGTTGGTCTTACGAAACAAAATCACCAGCAGAGCCAGCCCCAGCGCCGGCAGGATGAGCCCGTTATCAGGACGCATAAAAATTCCCGCCACGCTCCACAGCCCTGCGATGGCCAACAGTTTGGCGGCAGGCAAGTCCTGCTCCAGCGCTTTTAATCCGCGCACTCCGTAATAAAGCGCATGCGCTACGCAGAAAATGGCCAGCGTTTCAGAAAGCGGAGCAGCAGCGTAACTCGCCGTGAACGGGCACAATGCAGCTAAAACATAAGCGGCTTTGGCCGCGCGCGTATTCGTCAATTCCAGTGCCAACGCCGCGATCACCAGGCAGGTATTGGTATCGATGAGTGCCTGCGCAATCATTACCGCCGTGTAGTGTTCCCGGCCAAAGACTGCGAACATAGCCGCCAGAAATCCCGGATATCCGGGCAACCGAATTAATGTCGGGCGGACTGCGCCATCATCTGTTATGCCAAAAATCCCATGGTCTAACCAGTTCTTGGCGATGTCGCCATAGATCCATGTATCGCCGGCAACATGCGGATGGCGGAAGACAAAGAAGAGCCGCAACGCCAGCCCGGCCACGGTCAGCAGCAGAAAGAAGAGCCAGTTTCGCCGCACCAGTTCAATGAGTTTTGCCATGAGGAAGAATGCCCTAGTGTAAAGGCGCATTCTCGGTCATACAACTGTGTAGGTACGCAAGGGCAATGCCCGATTGACCTGCTTGCCCCTGCCGCTTACGATGGTTGGTAACAATCCAGCAATGGCAAAATCCATCTTTTATGATCCTGACCGGAAGCGCTGGGGACGGCTGCGCATCCTGCTAAGCGTGCTTGGCGCAATCGTCGGCAGCCTGGTGCTGTTTTTCATTATCACGGTCTTTGTTCAGGCAGATCCGCTGCCGCACGTGTTGATGCCGGAGCAAAAGCGGAATCTTCGCGCCTTGAAGGAGCGCGAACACCGCAAGCGCCCCAGCACAAAAAACACTCACCGCAAAACCAAGTCTTCACCTTCGCAAGTAGTGTTGAATGCGGATGAAGGCATCCGCGCGGCTTATTACGTCACCTGGGATGCCGCCAGCTTTGTTTCGCTCAAGGAATACTACCCGCAAATCGATATCCTGTTTCCTGAATGGCTGCACGTGCTCACGCCAGATGGCCATTTGCAGGGCTTTGACAGCGTTAATCATCCCTTTCAGGTGGTTGAAAACGGGATCGTACATTCGACCGACGACCGCGTAATGCCTTTCCTGCGGGCTGAAAAAGCTGAAATGGAAGTCTTTCCGCTCATCAACAATTTTGAAACAGTGAGCAAGCAGTGGCTGCCGACCATCGGCGACTTTTTGATGGACCCCGCGGCGCGCCAGACTTTCCGCAAGCAGCTTCTGCTTTATCTGGCCAGTGATCGGTTCAAGGGCGCAGCAATCGATTTTGAAGAGATTCCACTCAAAGCCCAGCCCGGCTTTCTTGCGCTGATACAGGAACTGGGGCGTGATCTGCATGCGCGCGGCCTCAGGCTTTACGTCAACGTGCCAGTGGC
>DASXJO010000255.1:0-2438 GCA_036497385.1 Candidatus Angelobacter sp.
GGCCTAAGCGTGCACACGCTCTCTCTTCCACGCTTCGTCTTGATCACAATCCGCGCCCGCACCAGGTAGGCAATATGTTTTGAAATCATCTGCTGCGAGAGTGCAAACGGTTCCGTCAATCCATGCACAGAGGCAGGCCCATGGGAGAGTCGTTCGATCATCGCCCGGCGGGTTGGATCAGACAGAGCCGCAAATGTTGTATCTAGCTTATCCACAACCATATGGTAGTGGATTATCCGACGATGTCAAGTGTGGATTTTTGCGATCCCTGATTTCTGTTCACTGATCCGAGTTGCTCGCTACGACAATCCCGAGGAGTGCCAAATTCGCCGAGTCACTCATCGACCCTGATTAATACCGGGAAGTCGGCTAGTGTTTACGAACAAGTCTGCTTCAGGACGCTTGCTTCAACGATTTGGGGCCGACTTTTCAGGAGTTCGGGCGGCGAGGTCCGGCGGTCAGATGGAAAATATCCGTACATGACTGCTTCAGGGCTGAGGGCTGAATGCTGAGGGCTGAATGCTGAGGCCTGAATGCTGAGGCCTGAATGCTGAGGGCTGAATGCTATTTGCTGATTGCCAGATGCTAAAATGAAAGACTAAGCCCATCCTCATGGACCGCGCACACATCCGCAATTTTGCCATTATCGCCCACATTGATCATGGCAAATCCACGCTTTCTGACCGGCTCCTGGAGCTGACGGGAGCGCTCGCGCTACGGGAGATGCAGGAGCAGGTGCTGGACGCCATGGACCTGGAGCGCGAGCGCGGCATCACCATTAAGGCCCATGCTGTCCGCATGAAGTACATGGCCAACGATGGGCAGGAGTACCAGCTCAACCTCATCGATACACCGGGCCACGTAGATTTCTCTTATGAGGTATCGCGTTCGCTGGCCTCGTGTGAAGGTGCGCTGCTGGTGGTGGACGCCTCTCAGGGGGTGGAAGCGCAGACGCTAGCTAATGCTTATCTGGCCATCAATCACGGGCTGGAAATTATTCCGGTCATCAACAAGATTGATCTGCCCAGTGCCGATATTCCACGCGCCAAGGAGATGATTGAGCAGACCGTTGGTCTGGACACAAAAGACGCCATGCTGGTAAGCGCCAAGAGCGGGCTGGGTGTGCCTGAGCTGCTGGAGGCCATCGTCAACCGGCTGCCTCCACCCAAGGGAGATCCACAAAATCCCTTACAGGCCCTGATCTTCGATTCCTGGTTTGATCCTTATCGCGGCGTCATCGTGCTGGCGCGGCTTTTTCAAGGCACTCTGCGCAAGGGCATGAGAGTTCGTCTGTGGTGGAACGGAAAAACGCTCGATGTTGAAACCCTGGGCGTGCTCACTCCTAAGCCCCTGGAGATTGACGAACTGGTTGCCGGCGAAGTCGGCTTCATGGTCGCCAACAACAAAACGGTTTCTGACACCAAAATCGGGGACACCATCACTGACGACGCGCGGCCTGCTATTGAACCGCTTCCCGGCTTTGAAGAACTCAAGCCCATGGTCTTTGCCGGACTCTATACCGTGGATGCGCATGAGCACACCGCATTGCGTGAGGCACTGGAAAAATTGCGGCTCAACGATTCATCTTTCTTTTTCGAGCCGGAAAGTTCCGCCGCGCTCGGCTTTGGGTTCCGTTGCGGCTTCCTCGGCTTGCTCCACATGGAAATAATTCAGGAGCGGCTTGAGCGCGAATTCGGCCTGGAGTTGATCACTACCGCTCCCGGCGTGCGCTATGACATCACCAAGACTGACGGTGAGAAAATTCAAGTCGATAATCCCTCGCGCTGGCCTAACCAGAGTGAGATCGCAAAGATTGAAGAGCCGGTAATCCTGGCCACTATCCTGACCAATGAAGAATATGTTGGCGGCATTCTCAAGCTGGTGGAAGACAAGCGCGGCAAGCAAAAAGGATTCGAGTATGTAAGCGCCAGCCGCGTCATGCTGACGTATGAGCTGCCGCTGAATGAAATCGTGCTCGATTTTTATGACCGGCTAAAGACGATCTCGCGTGGGTACGCGTCACTCGATTATCACCTTGCCGGAAGCTGGGAATCTCCCATGGTGAAGCTTGATATCCTGGTGGCCGGTGATCCGGTGGATGCGCTCTCCATCATCGTGCATCGCGACTTCGCTTATGACCGCGGACGCGCACTCGTATCAAAGATGCGCGAACTGATTCCTCGGCAGATGTTTGAAGTCGCCATTCAGGCGTCGATAGGAGCCAAGATCATTGCCCGAGAAACCGTTGTGGCCATCCGCAAAAACGTGCTGGCCAAGTGCTATGGTGGTGACATCTCGCGCAAGCGCAAGCTGCTGGAGAAACAAAAAGAAGGCAAGAAGCGGATGAAGCGCATCGGCAAAGTCGATATCCCGCAGGAAGCCTTCCTTGCCGTGCTCAAAGTTGGCGAAGGCGCGTGATGCAGCCGACTGGACAAAAG
>DASXJO010000256.1:0-11012 GCA_036497385.1 Candidatus Angelobacter sp.
CAGATCGAGACGGACAATACTGTCCGAGAACGATGCCGGCTGGGCCTGGTCGGATTCCGCGATCGGCAACAGAATGGTGCTGCCGATTTCCGGAGTAAGGAAATGGCGGGTCAACTCACGTCCCTTGGCCACATAGGGCGCACATTGCTCGCGCCGTTCCGTTGAATAGCGGGATAACGCGTGCTCCAGATCAGATGGCGTTTTCACATTCTCTGGACGAAGATTTCCTGCCAGGGCCACGGCGTCTGCCACTGCCGATGAAACACCCTGGCTGGTAAAAGGTGAGAGCGGATGCGCAGCGTCACCCACCAGAACCAAATTCCCGCGATAGAACGAAGGGACCAGGTCTGTATCCAGCGGACGCCAAAGATGCGTATGGGAGAAATCCGCGATGCTGAGAAGGTGCGGAATCGGGTCCGCCCACTCTTCGACAAGGGAGGTAACAAATTTCTTTCGAGTCTCGGCGAAATTACCGGGATCTACTGGAGGCAGTGGAAAGCGCTGGGAATCGAACTGCAGATACCAGATCACATGCTCAGAATCGACCGCCAGCGTGCCCAGCGCAATGCCGCCAGTCACCGCGTGAAATTTATTGAAGTTGTTGCTGGCCCATCGCACCATGCTCTTGCAACTCACCATCCCCACAATTTCAAGCACCTGCGCCTGCGGTGCCGGCCAGCCAGGATACAGCGCCTGCCGCGCGAGCGAGCGGATGCCTTCCGCGCTGACATACAGATCGGCTTTAACTTTTGCGCCGGTGTTCAGGCGCGCCTGCGTCACATTCCCCACATCGTCAAATTCAAGCGCCGCGAGCTCGGCGTCAAACCTGGGAGCGCTCGCCGCCGGCAAAGCCGCCATGAGGGAGTCAATCAGTTGACGGCGGCGGATGCTGCGGGTGCCCGCGGGCAAGGGCTGCTCATAAAGTATCTGCCCGTTGGAACTGCGGCAGAAATAGCGTTGCAGCGGAGCGCCGCTGTTTTCGCCGGTCAAGCTCACACCAAAACTCTGGAGACACTCAATGCCATCCGGCATCAGGATGAAGCCCATGCCGGTCTCGTGGCCCTGGCGCATTCGCTCATAGATACGGCAGCTCTGGCCTTGTGCGCGCAAGGTAATCGCGCTCATCAAGCCGGCAATCCCAGCGCCAAAAATTGCGATCTCCATGCTGCTCCCTTTTTGGTGGCTTTCGGTCATTTGATTTAGCGAACTGGTTGAGAATCTGAGGACCCTTCTTTGGCATGAAGTAGCTGATTCAGCCCTGAAGAGTTCAACCGCGCAATCGCCTCTCAGATTGGCGGCGTTTTATAGTTGTGAAGCAAAGCCAACGAACGTTGCAAAATTCCAATAAGCAGAATTGCTGACCCTCGAGCAAGCACAGGCACGTGATCGTGCTTGGAGAAAGCTGCCCGATTGTGGTCCTCACTTGTGCGCAGCCATCGCCTTCTGTTTGCTGAAGATGGCCTTCATGTTTTCCGGCGAGAAAAACTCTGGTACCGGAACAGTGTGGGCCAGCATGCCAAAGAACCGGCTGCGCTGCTCAGGATTTTCCCGCAGAGCTTCAAGAAGCTGCTGCACTTCAGGCGGAGGCGGTTCCAGCGCGGCCAACTGCGTCGTCAAGTCAAAGTAGGGCAGCTCAGCGGTGTTACGAGTTTGTTCATACGCAGCCAGCGCTTCTTCCAGAGATTGGCGGCCACTCAAGCCCGCGTCAATGGCTTCGGCCAGCCACTCAGCGCTGCCGAACGCATCCGTGATGCCAGAGGCGGTGCAAGGATCTTTTTGGTAGCCGGCATCGCCCACCAACGCCCATCCCGGGCCGTGAGGTTTACGGACGTGGCTGGGAATTGCGCCGCCCACGTAACGTGACTCGCGCTTGCCCGCCTGCATGCGTTCCCACAGCTCCGGCGCATGCTGCGCGATCACACTGCTGTGGTGCTTTTCTATATTGGCGCGGACGGTGGGAAGATCGCGCGCGGCAAATGCGACGCCAATGAGAGAAAGATTGTCATTCGTGTTATAGGCAAAAATCACATTGCCGGGACGCAGCCACAGATGCCAGCCGACCATGGGCACGCCGCTGTAATAGGCGTACCATGAACCTTCCAGCGCGGGACCGGTTTTGTACTCCGGCGCTTCCACGGCTTTTGCAACCACGCTGAACATGCCATCGGCGCCAATTGTGATGAGCGCTTTCTCTGTGACCATGGGACCATTTTTTTCATGGCCGCGAATGCCAACCACACGGCCATCTTCAAAGATCACTTCCTGGACGGAAAAGCCCTCGCGCAATTCCGCGCCCGATTTCACGGCGGCATCGACAAGAATGGGATCAAGTTTGATGCGCCGCGGGGCAAATGCCTCAGTGACTCCGCCCTCCGCCGGAACGGGTGACCCCGTAAGCGAGAATGCGCCATAATCAAAATGATTGGTCAAGATGGGCGGGCAATTGGAGGCTTTGAGCGTGTCCAGCAATCCCCAGCGCTTCAGCCGTGCGGACCCGGTCTGGTGGACATAGTGGTTTGAAAACGGCATATCGCTGGGAAACGAGCCGCGATCCAGCAACAGAACTTTGTAGCCCTTGCGCGCCAGCAAGAGCGCGGTAGGCGCTCCGGCGCAGCGCGCGCCAACGATAATCGCGTCATACATGGAATTTTTTCCCCGGCCAGGGCCCGTTGCGATCCGAAACCCAGCTATGCTCAAACTGCTGTAATAGTTGTTCCCAAAATGATGCTTACGTTACAAATTGTCTAAGAAAAAGGTTAGAATTCCTAGATTTTTTATCAAAAATCGCAAGTACCTGCTTCAGGCTCATGCAGATACAGACGAGGTGACGGATGAAGACGAACCTGGAAACAATCCAAGGAATTTATAAGGGCGACGCTGAGCAGATCGCGAAGAATCTTCAATCCGCGCTGGCCCCGCGCTTTGAATGGACTGAGGCGGCCGGCTTTCCTTACGCGGGAACGTACCACAGCATGGAAGAGGTAGGGAAGAACGTGTTTGCCCGGCTGGCAACGGAGTGGGACGGATACCGCGCCGAAGTGGACCAGTTTTATGACGCCGGGGACACGATCATTGTAACCGGGAGATATCTTGGGACTTATAAGATGTCCGGGGGCGTGATGGACGCGGTTTTTGCCCATATATGGAATTTCAAGGACGGAAAAATCGTGAAATACACCCAGAATGTGGACACTAAAAAGGTGTGGGACGCGATTGAAGGCAAATGAGCTGGGCTTTCAGGACGAGATTCAAGAAAGAGATCGTGGCGGAATTTCTGCCTCCCGGGCGGCCAGGGAAGAAGCAGAAAGTCATCATCCTGTGCGACGGCATGCCGGGAATGCCCCGCAAACAGACGTTGATGGAATTTCTGGCGGCAAAAGGTTATTGGGTCTTCTATCCGCGATACCGGGGATCATGGGAGAGCGGTGGCCAGTTCCTGGAAAAATCTCCTGACCGGGACATTCTTGACGTGATTGACGAGCTGCCAAAAGGCGTTCGCGAACTGGCTTTTGGGAAGCGATTTGCTTTAAAGCCCGATGAAATCTTTGTGATCGGGGGAAGCTTTGGCGGCGCAGCGGCCATCCTTGCGTCTCTGGATGATCGCGTGAAGAAAGTAATTGCCAATTGCCCGGTAGTGGATTGGGGAATTCTTGCCCAGGAAGAAAGGCTGGAGACTTCCAACCCCAACTACGCGGCATATATTCGCGAGGCGTTTGGGAATGGTTATCGCCTATCGGACAGTAACTGGCGCAAGCTGCACGGCGGAAGATTCTACAATCCGGTTCATCACATTGAGGAGATCGATCCGGAGAAGATCATGATGTTCCATGCCAAAGACGATCCTTATGTTCCTTACAGGTCAGTCAAGAAGTTTGCCGATCAGACGGGAGTGAAACTAAATTCTTTTGCGCGTGGCGGGCACCTGGGCACGGAAATGATCGTGCAGAAATATTGGGAGCGGATCAAGAAGTTCTTTGAAACCTGAATCTCTTTGCCGCAGATTTCGCAGATCAACGCAGATCAGAAATAATTAGCCGCGAACCACGCGAGAAACGCGAATCCTGATTTGGTTCGTGCTCATTCGCGGAATTCGCGGCTAAGATTTTCGTCATTCGCCAGCTTTACTGCACGTTCTTGGTTTCAACTTGTTTAAAGCCGTCGGGAATCTTGAATAAGTTTGCGTCAACGGCGTTGGTGGAAACTGAAGTCACTTCAGTACTGGTATCCATCAGGGAACCAGCGGCGCCGGTGGGCTTTGAGTCGGACTTGTCGTCCTGCGCTGCGTCGTCCTTTTTCTTTTTCTTGCCGAAGAGCCCGCCGATACCGCCGGTGATGGGGTTGCCGCTGGATTTTTGATCGTCGTGAGAAGTCTGCTGGGGCGCGCCGGGATCGCCGGCCATCCCTACGCTCACCAGAGACGACAGGGGCATTCCGTTCAGCGCGGTGGCGCTCTTGCGATATTCGACCATGGCGGGAGCGATCTGGGCGTTGCCGCCCAACATGGTTCCGGGAAGCCAATCCAGTTCCTTGGCCATGCGTTGGTAGAAGTGCTTTACTTCGTCATAGCCCTTGACCGGCGCGATGTAAGAATCAGAATCAACCCACATATTCGCGGTCTGGCCCTTGGCTTTGGGATCATCCGAGGTCATCTGCATGTCCACGCGCATCTTGGTTTCTTTGGCGGTGTAGTCGAGTATCTTCTTTGATCCGGCGCCCGGAGTGATGGTGACTTTCGGCGTGATTTTCACCTGGCTGGCCTGTTCTTTGTTGTGCTTTGCCTGTTGCTCGGCGGCCTTCTTGCGAGCTTCCTCCATGCGGGCCTTCATCTCGTCAAAGGTCATGGTGGAGTAAGTTTTTTTCTTGGTGTCAATGTTGGTGATGCGCCGGGCATCAAGATCAATAATTTCAATCTGGCCCAGGCTGTCTTCGCGCCTCATCTTGTTGCCCTTGAAGCTGATGGTGGCTGTGGTGCCTTGCGTCATCTGACGCGCGTCCTTACTGAAGACGCCGGCAAACTTCATAGCGCCCACGGCCGCGCCTCCGGTGATCTTGGTGGTTTCAGTGTATTGAAAATCGGCAAAGCAAGGTGTGGAAAGAGAGAACAACAACGAGCCGGCAAGTGCGAACGCAATACCCCGTTTCATTACGCCTCCTAGAGTGGAGCAATTATAGCTGGAGACGAATGGGAACCACACCTTAGCCAATGAGGCGGATGATCCTGATTTGACCTACTGAAAATCAGGATCTTCAGAGATGTGCAGGACCTCCTCTATCAGTGCGAACGCTGCCGAGGAACTGCAACCGGGACAGGGCGGAAAGGACGTTTGTTTGCGTAGCCAGATATCTCCAGAGCTAGGACAGCGTGGATGGTCTGGGCGCCATATGCCGGAAACAGGGACCATTTCTCCGCTGAGAAATAGGACCTGACCGGACTTTTTGCGTGATTGTTGTGACGGCAAAATTATTTTCTCCATGTGGAATGAATCCTATTCAGTTGACCTATAGGAATAAGGCAAGCGGATTGCCACCGGCGGGATTGAAAGCAAACAAGTAATCGAGCTCTGGACGGCAGAGACTCGTAATTTTTCCTCGCGAAACGTGAGCTTTCGACATCACTGAGCGGAGTTGCCTGTGAGTGCCTGCTAAAGCGCTTTTTTCGTCAGTTTGAGGAACCGAGAGCTTGCGATTGCGGGCGACATAAAGCCGAAAATTAACGTCTAAGAAGTTAGCAGCCGCCGCTGACTCATGATCTCCAAGTGTGCCAATCCGCAGTGCGCCAAAACGCTGATGCGCCTTGATGGAGGCAGGTTCTTTGGCTTCCCCACAAAAGGCGCTCACGCCAAACAAAAGACGATTGAAAACTTCTGGTTATGCGCTAACTGCGCCAAGAGTTTTAGCTTGCATATGGTGGAAGGCGAAGTGAAACTGCGGCTTAGAGAGCATCGGAAATCCGCCTGAACTGTTTTTCTTACTGTTGTAGCTGGGCCGCGCTTTTGCTGGGCGCGTATTCGCCGCGGAACGTCCCTGGCGTTGCACCGGTAAGCCGGCGAAACATCCGGGTGAAATGGCTCTGGTCGTAAAAACCCAGGTCGACCGCAAGCGCGCTGAGTGGAAGATCAGAGTTGGCCAGAATTGCTGCCGCGGCGCGCACGCGGATGCGATTCAAGTACTCGCCCAATGTTTCGCCAAACTCCTGGCGGAAGACTTGTCCCAGATAAACAGGATGCACGCCCGCGGCACGGGCCACTCGGGCCAGAGTAAGGTTCTCTGAAAAATGCGCGTGGATGTACTCAAGTGCGCGCCGCAAAGAGCGTAGATCGCGCGGCGTACTGGAGGAAAATTGAACGACTGAAAAAGCCAGGGCCACGGCTCGCGATTCGATATCGAGATCATTCGCCGCCGTGGAGGAGATTCGCCGACAGAGGTCCATCAACTCCCATGCCGGCCGTTGTCCTGAGAGATCGGTGATCGCACGCAGATCGACCGTCGCGAAGTCCATGGCGTCAAATAATTCAGGTTTGAACTCAAGGGTGAGCAGAGTCACGCCGGCGTGGCCTATTTCATCGCGATGATCCATACCCGGCGGATGGTAAATGCAGGAGAAAGGCTGATATCCAAATTGCGAGCAGCCCGCCGTCTCGCGATATTCACCTCTCAGCATCAATGAGACAAATCCGGCCTGGTGAGCATGGCTGGGCAGAGCACGCGGCTCAGTATGTACCAGGCGATTGACGACAATGGAATCAGCGGCCCATCGTTGTGAAATTTTGCCGAAAAACTGCCCGATATTGAGCGATGTGGACATCTATCTCTTTCGTTTATTGGACTGCGTAAAAAGAAAACCGTTTAGCAAATTTGGCTGTTCATTTTCGAGCAGTGTTGCACGTTTGCGAACAGCAGATCAGGCACCGACTTTACTCTCTGATATCAGCAAGGTATTTATTCTCAAGGGGTTGCGGATGGGTTAGCTTCGGCTCGGAAAATGCAGTTTCCAATCAGGCTTGGCTCGCCCTGTATACTCGCGAGCTGCCGGTTGACACGTACCAGCAGCAAAAACGCATTTCAGCTTGCATTGGTACAAGACGGGTTCCCCTTTACTCAGGTTGAATAGAAATGGCACGATCTCTGCCGCGGGAGAAGCACTCATGAGCACTTTCCTTCAGGACCTCCGTTATGGTTTTCGCATGCTGCGCAAGAGCCCCGGTTTCACGCTGGTAGCGTTGGTGGCGTTGGCGCTGGGCATCGGCGCGAATACTGCGCTTTTTAGTGTGGTGTATGGCGTGTTGCTGAAGCCGTTGCCGTATGCGCAAGGCAAAGAGCTGGTGGTACTGAATCAGGAATTTCCCAAAGCAAATGCGATGAACGTTGGATTCTCGGTCAAGGAGCTGAACGACTATCGCGAGCAGTCGAAATCATTGGCTCAGATTGAGGAGTACCACCAGATGTCGTTCATCCTGCTGGACGGGCAGGAGCCGGACGAAGTGCGGACAGGCGTGGTCTCGGCTCATTTCTTTGATCTGCTGGGAATCAAGCCGTATCTGGGGCGATTCTTTACTTCCGCAGACGACATGCCAGGCGCTGACGCAGTGCTGGTCCTGAGTTATCCCTACTGGAAGACGCGCTATGGCGGCGACCGCAGCATCATCGGGCGGCATTTCCGAATGAATGACAAAGTGCATACGGTGGTAGGCGTGCTGCCGCCGGTTCCGCAGTATCCGCGCGAAAACGATGTTTACATGCCGAGCGTTGCATGTCCTTTCCGTTCATCGCCGGCCACGATCGCAAGCCGCAATGCGCGCCTGCTGCGCGCTTTCGGACGGCTTAAGCCAGGCGCAGATGTACAGTCCGGCCTTGTGGACGTGAACCTGGTGGCTTCGCGGCTCCGGCAAGAATATCCGGCGGACTATCCTGAGTCGCGCGGCTTGGCAGCCGCCATGGATGGTTTGCAGAATCAGTTGACCAAACAAGTGCGGCCCATGTTGCTGGTACTGCTGGCTACGGCTGGGCTGGTACTGTTGATTGCGTGCGCCAACGTGGCCAATCTGGCGCTGGCGCGGATCATGCGTCGCGAGCAGGAGATGGCAGTGCGCGCAGCATTGGGTGCTAATCGCGGGCGGCTCATCCGCCAGTTATTGACTGAGAGTACGCTGCTCAGCGTAGCCGGCGGAGCGCTGGGACTGCTGCTGGCTGCCGCTTGCCTGGAATTGCTGGTGCGCTTTGTGGGCCGCTTCACCACGCGCGCAGCCGAGGTACGCATCAGCACAGAAGTGTTGCTGTTCACGCTGGGCATTTCCATTCTGACCGGATTGATTTTTGGTTCCATACCCGCGCTTGCTCAGCGGCTCAACCTGGTTACATCACTCAAAGAAGGCAGCGCCAACGCGACGGTAAAATCCGGCGGTGTGCGGCTGCGCAACGTGTTGGTTGCGGGACAAGTCGCATTGAGCTTTGTGCTTTTGATTGGCGCCGGGCTGATGGTCCGCAGCTTTATCAAATTGCAACAGGTCAATGCTGGTTACAATCCGGAAAACGTACTCACGGCTAACGTCCCGCTCAATTTCAGCAAGTACAACAATCAGGCCACGCTTACATTTTTTGATCGCGTAATGCGCAAGCTGGAAGCAACGCCGGGAATTCTGGCAGTGGGAGTGAACAACGGAGCGCCACTTGCGCCGGGTATGCCCATGAACACTACGTTCATTGTTGAGGGCCGGCCCGTGAACGAACGTGAAGCGTTGCCCAGCACCGATGTGCAGTTTGTTTCTCCCGGCAGCATGCAGCTTCTGGGTATTCCGCTGATTAACGGCCGCTTCTTTACCCCGCATGACAACGCCGATTCACCCGAGGTCGCGATCATCAGCCGGTCGCTGGCGCAACACTTTTTCCCCAATGAAGATCCTCTCAACAAACGCGTTTCCGCCGACAACGGAAAGACCTGGGTAAAGATCGTAGGCGTGGTGGGCGACGTGAAGTATTACGGCCTGGACCAGGAGACCAAGGACACAGCTTACGTCTCTTTTGCGCAGACTCCCATGGGCAACACTTTGCTGGTGAAGACCGCGGGCAATCCAATGAATTATGCGCAGCAGGTGCGTGAAGCCGTGTTGTCCGTGGACCCGGAACAGCCGGTGAATGGAATCCAGACGCTACAGGAATTGCGCGGCGACACGCTGGTGCAAAGCCGCCTGACGGCGTTGCTGCTGGCACTGTTTGCAGGTTTGGCGCTGGCAATTGCCGCAACAGGGCTGAGCGGCGTTACGGCCCTGATGGTGAGCCAGCGAACAAGGGAGATCGGCATTCGAATGGCGCTGGGCGCGCAGAGTAATGAAGTCCTGCGCATGGTGCTGATGCAAGGCATGAGCGTGATTGCAATAGGCCTGGCGGTGGGAACAGTAGCTGCGCTTATTTTCTCCCGCGTAATGAAGACCCTGCTCTTTGAAACCACAGTCACGGATCCAGTGACCTTTACTGGAGTTGCATTGGTGTTCCTGGCCGTCGGTTTGGCAGCAAGTTACGTGCCCGCGCGCCGCGTGACGAAGGTGGATCCGTTGATTGCATTGCGGAGTGAGTAAGGGTGGATCACTGATCCGGGGCTAAGGGATTCCAGATACGCTATCAACTGCCAGAACCTCGCCATCGTCGATGATTTCATCATCGGCCAAGTCGTCACCTTCAAACGCAAACGCTTCCTGCTGCGTGCCCTGGCACATCCACACTGGAGCGAATGACAGCCGGTGCAGCGGCGTGGGACCAAGCTCATTGAGCGCAGCTAAATGTTTAGGAGAACGATAGCCTTTGTTCGACGCCAAATCGTATTCGGGATAGACCGGCGCCCAGCGGCGAATCATTTCGTCGCGATGAACTTTGGCGATGATCGACGCGGCAGCAATGGAGATGGAGAGCGCGTCGCCGTGGATGATCTTGGTCTGCGGGCAATCCCAGTTCACGCGCACCGCGTCAACCAGCAGATGATCAGGGCCAGGTGAAAGCTGCGCTACGGCTTCTCGCATGGCCAGCAGTGATGCCCAGTAGATGTTGAGCTGGTCGATGCGCGCCACGTCCACGGCCGCAACCGCGTATGCTATGGCATGCTGCTTGATTCGCTCGGCCAGCGTTTCGCGCGTTTTCTGGTCAATCAGCTTGGAATCACGCAGGCCCTTGATGCGATAGCCGGGCTCAAGAATCACCGCCCCGGCCACGACAGGGCCAAACAGACAGCCGCGACCGACTTCATCCACACCGGCAACGAGGAGCGCGCCGGATTCCCATGCCAGCTTTTCAAATCTTTGTGTACACTTGAGCCGCTTCAGCAGCCGCATTTTCATGGTGCCCTTGGAAAACGGCAGCCCCGTGGCCGGATTCACCGGGATCAGGCGCTTCTTGCGTTTGACGCGCGCGGGTTGGGGAGCAGCGGACATTTATTCGACACTTCCGGCAGCGGTTGTTTTAAGCGCGTTACGGATGGAAGCAGAATCAGCCATGAGGATCGATTCGACGCAGAAGTTCTATTTCTCCCATTATGCCCCAGCCGCGGGTGAAAAAAGAAAAGCTGCGGGATTTTTCTTCCGCAGCTTTCAAGAAGCATGTAGAACAATTATTCTGCTGAGTTGGCGGCTTCGGCGGCGGCAGCTTTTGCGGCCACAGCACGATGGTCAACTTCACGCAGACGCGCGGCTTTGCCTTTGAGTGCGCGCAGGTAAAACAATTTGGCGCGACGCACCTGGTTGGAGCGCACAATCTCAACTTTATCCAGCACCTTGGAGTTGAACGGGAAGATACGTTCCACGCCCTGGCCAAAGCTGACCTTGCGCACGGTAAAGCTCCCTTGTGGGCCGCTGCGCATGGAAATCACAGTGCCTTCAAACGCCTGCACGCGCTCTTTGTCGCCTTCTTTGATCTTTACCTGAACGCGGACGCTATCGCCCGGCTTAATGTCAGGAATGTCCTTGCGCTGCAGCTTGGCAGCGAGCTTTTCCATAATGGGGTGCTGTGACATGGTCTTATTTCCTCTT